>JAITTA010000117.1 GCA_031287395.1 Dysgonamonadaceae bacterium
GAGTCTGTTCCGTCCCTGCAAGGAGTTTATTTTTAAAGAAATAATGATTATATTGACGCGCGGGCGAGGCTAGGTTAGTCTCTCTCTCTCTCTCTCTCTCTCTCTCTCTCTCTCTCTCTAACAAAAATGACGAATCAACAAAATTCAATGTGTTAAATTTTGTTAAAATCAAATTTAAATTAAAAGAAAAAGCCTGTTGCATGGGTTATGTTGTGTAAATCCCGGCAAATGTAACTGTTTTTTTCTAGAAACGGAAAAAATCGTGCCAATTTCAAAAATTTCAATTTAAATTTTCAGAAGTTTTCGTTAGAGGTCAGACCTGACTGATCAAGACACTCAAAATTTTATAAGAGGGACAGACAGTAGATCTGTCCCAAAATAATGCATTACAAATATATCTTATCAATAACTGTTATTATGTATAGCCTTCACAGCGCGGCCACTGGGGTCTATCATATTTTTGAAGGCCCTGTCCCACTCAAGGGCAACCGGAGTACTGCAAGCCACCGAAGGAACCGACGGAACGGTTTTCGCTGCCGAATCCGATGGAAAGAAAACTTCAAAAATCGACCGGTAATGATACTCTTCTTTCGACATAGGAGGATTGATAGGAAAACGTTCTGCTGCTTTGCTAAACTGTTCGTCCGTAACCTGAGAAGACGCAACTCCACGCAAGGTATCAATCCAGCTATAACCCACTCCATCGGAAAATTGTTCTTTTTGTCGCCAGGCAACACTCTCCGGAAGGAGATCTTCAAAAGCTTTACGAAGAATCCACTTTTCCATCCGGCCTCTGATTCCACTCAATTTATCTTCCGGGTTCAGCCGCATGGCAACATCCATAAACTCCTTATCGAGGAATGGGACGCGTCCTTCTACACCCCAGGCTGCTAAAGACTTATTTGCACGTAAACAATCGTACAAGTGCAATTTATCTAGTTTACGAACGGTTTCTTCATGCAGAGCTTTGGCATCAGGAGCTTTATGGAAATACAGGTAACCCCCGAATATTTCATCTGCACCTTCTCCCGAAAGAACCATTTTAATACCCATCGAACGGATTACCCGGGCCAGTAAATACATCGGAGTAGAAGCCCGGATGGTCGTCACATCATAAGTTTCAATGTGATATATAACATCGCGAATCGCATCGAGGCCTTCCTGAATTGTGAAATGGATCTCATGATGAACCGTTCCGATATGATCGGCTACTTTTTTAGCGGCAGCTAAATCAGGAGAACCCTCCAGGCCTACGGCGAAAGAATGTAAGCGGGGCCACCAGGCTTTTTCACTATCAGCGCTTTCAACCCGTTTGGAAGCGTATTTTTTAGCTATTGCCGACACAATCGAAGAGTCCAATCCACCGGAAAGCAATACTCCATACGGAACATCCGTCATCAATTGTCTTTTCACAGCCGCTTCCAATGCCTTCCGAAGTTCGACAACCGGCGTACGGTCAACTTCTGATACCCGATCCGTAAAATCATCTACCGAAGGATTATTTTCCACATTCTCATAATCCATCCAGTCACGCTTATACCAGCGGACCAATTGACTATCCATATCGTGTGCCGTGCACCCTGCACCATGCGCAGAATAAAGGTAATATCCCGGAGGAAAAGTTTTTATCGTTTCACAATAGCCTTCCAGAGCTTTCAATTCCGAAGCCACATAAAAAGTGCCGTCTTTATCCCAACCCATATACAACGGAATAACACCGACCGGATCCCGGGCAATCAGGTAGCTGTCATTTTCCTCATCATATAAAGCAAAAGCGAAAATACCATTTAAATCCTCCAACAAATCCACCCCTTTCTCCTTATACAGGGAAAGAATCACTTCGCAATCCGATTTCGTCTTGAACTCATAGCCGATCTGACGATCACGAATGTCCTGATGGTTGTATATTTCGCCATTAACAGCCAGAACCACTCTGCCATCAGGCGAATACAAAGGTTGCTGTCCTGATTGAGGATCTACAATTGCCAGACGCTCATGTGCCAGAATAGCTTTTTCACCACAATAAATACCGGACCAATCCGGACCGCGGTGACGAATTTTTTTTGCCATAACCAACGCCTGGGAACGTAACTTATCCATGCTTTGTTTTATCTCGAAAACACCTATTATTCCACACATAATTTTTATTTTTTATAAGTGCATGATGCACGCTGAAATTTTATTAAAAAGAAACGCCGAATACCAGCGAAGCATCCTCCTTATTCGGATTCAGAACCAACTGGGCAAATACCGGCAAAGTATAATCGGCTATTTTAATATTTTTTGTTCCTTTCAGACTGATATTGACTACCGAAAAACCATTTGCATAAATGCTTTTCCAGGGAGTAATACCCAAAACTCCTTCCAACGCAATATCCTTAACCGAAAAAGGATAAGATGCCTCCACATAAGTCGAATACAACACATCACCCTTTTCATTTACGGCATCATAGCCTGCAAAATTAGTATTCCAGGACAATGACAACGGAAACGACTCCGGCAAAGCAAATCCC
>JAITTA010000150.1 GCA_031287395.1 Dysgonamonadaceae bacterium
TTCAAGGAGCCAGGGGACAAAAAGGCATCGATGAGCATCAGTTTGCTGAGATTATCGTCCGTTTATCGGCTTTACTTCGGTTTGCTACAGAAATCAAAGAATTGGATATTAATCCTTTGTTGGCCACGGAGAACGGTATCGTCGCTGTCGATGCCAGAGTCCGGATTGAAAAAATTTAACAAAAATGTTATTAATTATTAAAAAAAAATAGTTATCTTTACTGTCTTGATGTTATAGTTGTTTTATATAACAAAGGCGAAAAGATGAGGCAATTTTTACGTATCGTTTTGATTGTGATGATCTTAGCTTCTTGTAAAGGAAGAGAAGGATATGTCATTGAAGGAAAAATAACCGGTTTGCAGAATCCGTCGTTATATTTTGTTATTCCGGATACGAATAGTCAGGGAGTACGTGTTGATACGGTTCTGGTGAAACCCGGCGGAAGGTTCCGTTATGAGGGCAATTCTCAGCAGTTAACCCCGGTTATCTTGTACATGGAAGATGGAAACGTCTGGACTACTGTTTGGGCTCGGGATAAAGATCAGTTGTCTGTATCAGGACATGTTAATTTTCCGGAAATGATTATTGCGAAGGGGGGTGAGGTCAATGATCTTCTGGCCGGATTTAAGACCGAAAATAAATCTTTGCTTCAGGAAAGGCGAAATTTGATGGATCATCATCATTCCGATGTTGAAATGAATGACAGTTTAGGTACGAAGATGAATTATCCGGAGTATGAATCCAAATTGTTAAACGTTGACCATCAGTTGAAAGAAAAGGCTGAAAAATTTATTAATAATCATTTTTCTTCAATTGCCAGTCTTGTTTTGATCCAGGACTATCTGATGGATGGTAGTGATCCCGAATTGGTTCGGACCTATCTTTCGAAAATGGAAGGGGATGTAATCCGGGATACTTTGTATAGGAAACTTGTGAGAGTGAATGATAAGTATTGTCGGACTTTACCGGGATCAAAGGCTCCGGACTTTACCGTACTGGATATCAATAACGACACGATCCGGTTAAATTCTTACCGGGGTAAATATTTCCTGCTTACTTTTGCGGCCTCGTGGTGTGAAACCTGTGATAAAGATAATGAAGATCTTGTTTTACTTTATAAGGATTCGGACCGGAAGCAACTGGAGGTGCTGACTATTTCGCTGGATGGAGATAGTACGGCTTGGAGCCATGTTATAAAGGAAAAAAAAATGGTATGGCATCAGGTTATTGATACTGATGGTTGGGGGTCGGATATAGTATCGCTTTACAATATTACAGAGATCCCGTCCAATGTCTTGATCAATAAAGAAAGTATTATTGTCGGACGGAATTTGCCGACGGACAGCATAAAGAAAGTAATCCGTTTTAGGTGACCGGTTTTTAAGTCCACTTATGCACGAAAAAAACTTATCATCTAAAACTCATAACCGATAACCGATAACTTAAAACCTATAACTTATTTTATGTTAGTAAAAGTCTATGCTGCAGCGTTGCAGGGCGTTAATGCCATTGTTATCACTATTGAAGTGAATTGTGCAAAAGGAGTCCGTTTTTTTCTCGTCGGATTGCCTGATGTTAGTATTAGAGAATCACATGAGCGGATTACTTCGGCTTTAAGTGAAAGTGGATACAAGTTTCCCCGGAATCAGATTCTGATCAATATGGCTCCTGCCGATATCCGGAAAGAAGGAGCATCTTATGATTTACCCTTAGCTATCGGGGTTCTTGCCGGTGCGGAAAAAATCAAAGCAGATAAAGTTGGAGATTATATGATGATGGGAGAACTCTCTCTGGACGGAGCTCTTAAACCGGTGAAAGGGGTGTTGCCTATTGCGATCAAAGCCAAAGAATCCGGTTTTAAAGGTATTATCTTACCTGCAAAAAATGCTCATGAAGCGGCTGTTGTCGAGGATTTGGAAGTTTATGGCATGGATAATATCAGGCAGGTTATTCTGTTTTTTAATGATGAAGCACAGTATGAACCGGTAAAGATCGATGTCTGTAAGAATTTTTATTCAAATCAATTGCAATTTGAATTGGATTTTTCGGATGTTAAAGGACAAGAAAATGTGAAACGGGCGATTGAGGTCGCCTGTGCCGGAGGGCATAATTTGATTCTGGTCGGGCCTCCGGGAGCGGGGAAATCCATGTTAGCCAAAAGGATCCCATCTATTTTGCCTCCCTTAACATTAAGTGAGAGTCTTGAAACTACAAAAATCCATTCGGTGGCCGGAAAAGTAGCTAATAATAGTTCTCTGATTGCCGTAAGACCGTTTCGCAGTCCTCATCATTCCATTTCTACGGTAGCTATGGTTGGAGGAGGTTCGTATCCTCAACCTGGAGAAATCAGCTTATCCCACAATGGCGTGTTGTTTCTGGACGAACTGCCTGAGTTTCCCCGTTTAGTACTGGAAGTGATGCGGCAACCGCTTGAAGATCGCAAGATAACAATATCGAGAGCAAAATTTTCGGTAGAATATCCTGCGGGATTCATGTTGATCGCCTCTATGAATCCTTGTCCTTGTGGATATTTCAATCATCCTGAACGGGCTTGTGTTTGTTCCCCTGTTCAAGTTCAGAAATATCTGAATCGGGTTTCCGGTCCCTTACTCGACCGGATTGATATTCAGGTGGAGATTATTCCGGTTCCTTTCGATAAAATTTCCGATGTTCGTCCTTCGGAGTCGAGTGAAACAGTACGAAACCGTGTGATCAGGGCGAGGAATATCCAGGAACAAAGATTTTCCGGTGAAAAAGGAATTTATTGTAATGCTCAGATGAACACACGTCTTCTGCACAAACATGCTCAACCTGATTCCTCCGGATTGCAAAGACTTAAGATTGCCATGGAAAAACTGAGTTTATCGGCACGGGCTTATGACCGGATTCTTCGTGTTGCCCGGACAATTGCCGATTTGGATGAATCGGAAAATATCTTCTCTCACCATTTGGGTGAAGCGATTAATTACCGGAATCTGGACCGGGAAAACTGGGGGTGTTAATATTGCTTAATTTCCTGATGTTCGGTTCTTAATAGATCATTGACTGTCTTTACCGGATTGAATGTTTGGATTGGAACTTCTACAAAAACGGTATTCCAGTCCGACATGGCGCCGTTCCATAATCCCGGAAGTTCCAAAGCTTTCAGTTTTTTGCCGTTTTTGGATTTTTCGGAAATAAATCCGGTATTTTTATCAACATATTGTAACAAATCGTACTTCTCTCCGTGATGATTTTTGAGGGAACAGACCAGATCTACAGGATTGAAGTGTGTTCCCTTGTCGAACAATTCTTTTTTTTCCGGGTCTTTGAGATCGATTTGTGAACTTTCGAGGATTTGAAGAGAGACGGTTCCGTCCGGATTTACCGTAAGGAAAGGGCCACCTCCCGGTTCTCCTTCATTTTTAACCATGCCGCATACGCGTAAAGGTCGGTTCAGTTTTGATTTAATATACAAAACCAGTTCCACATCTTCCAGCATCTTGGTTTCGGGATTTTTAATGCAAAGATCTGTTTGCAGGAAATAAAGCATTTCCATCAATTGATTGTGCGTATATTTTCCGGATTCGATCAGGTTCAGGTAGTTGAATATTTTTCGTTGAAGAGACACTAAAACTCCGGCTATCAGTTGTTTATACCTTATGGTTACCGGTTTGAAGTAATCAGGAACCACATTGTCTATATTTTTAATGAACACCACATCTGCATCCAGATCATTTATGTTTTGGATTAACGCACCATGCCCTCCCGGACGGAATAATAGTTGTCCGTTTTCTCTGAACGGCTGATTGTTTTCATCAACGGCCAAAGTGTCGGTAGATGGTTTTTGCTCGCTGAAACTGATGTCGTATTTTACTCCGAATCGTTTTTCATAAAACGATTTTTTATTTTTAACCAGGTCTTCAAATAACGAACGATGTTCAAGAGATACCGTGAAATGCAAATGAGCCATTCCGGATTTATTGCTTGCGTACACGGCGCCTTCAGCCAGATGTTCTTCCATCGCCGTACGGGTTCCTTCGGGATAACGGTGAAATTCCAATAATCCTTTGGGCAAAAAACCATAATTCAGTCCTTTCGCTTGTAACAAATTAGCTACAATGGTTTTGTAGTTTTTCTTCGATATCAGTTGTCCGACATCTTCCCCTTCGTTCCGAATACAAGCTTTGTTCAGGGATTCGAAGAAAGCAAAATGTTCGATTTCATTGAAGAATTTCTTTTCAAATGAAGTTTGAGGTTCGTTATATGAAGCATCCAAAAATTCGAATAAATCTTTGAACATCCGGCTGGCGGCTCCCGATGCCGGAACAAATTTCAATATTTTCCTGTTTTGTTCGCGATAGGCTTCCCATTCGTTCAGGTACTGGGATTGTTTTTCTTCCGGGATATAGGTAACTCCTTTATTGATAGATGCGGATACAACGATGGGGAGAAATGGAACTCCTTTTTTGAAATGTTCTAACTGTTCTTCGATTTGAGAAATGTTGATTCCTTTTTGGCTCAGTACTAACAGGTCAGATGAATTAAACATGGCTTTGAATTATAAATAAAATTATCTTATTTTGCAAATTTATGGAAAATAGTGATTAAAAACAAGAGATTTGTTAGTAATTTTACAACCTTTAGAGTTATGGAAAATGTGATTTTTTCAATAGGAGAACGTAGAGAGTTGATTCCTTTGTGCCGCCGGTTATTGCAATCGATGGGAGATTCGGTTTCCGGAAAAGATGTTAAAGATTTGAAACGGGTTATTTACCGTGTAGTGGAAGCCGGAGCTTCCGTACATGATATGTATGGTTTTAATCTTTGGCTGAGAAATCTGCATACAGCATTCATTGTGTCGGATGAAATTGGTTTGAAAAGGGCATCCGTCATTGCAATCTTACTTTTTAATCCGGTAATGGAAGGAAAACTGGAACTTCAGGAGGTTGAAAAGACGTTTGGGTCTGATGTGGCCGGTATCGTTAAGGGTCTGATAAAAATTCATGAATTGTATGTTATGAATGCGGCAATCGAAACCGAAAATTTCCGAAAGCTGTTGATTTCTTTTGCCGAAGACGTAAGAGTCATTCTCATTATGATTGCAGACAGACTTCTCCTGATGCGTCTGTCGAAAGAGATTAAAAGAGAAGAGCACCGTCTTAAAATTGCAACGGAAGCTTCTTACCTTTATGCTCCGCTTTCTCATAAATTAGGGTTGTATAAAATCAAGTCGGAGTTGGAAGACCTCTCATTGAAAATTCAGGATCGGGAAATGTATGATTATATTGCCGGAAAACTGAACGAAACCAAGCGTTCAAGGGATCAATACATAGAAGAGTTTATTGCTCCGTTGGAAAAACGGCTTCAGGAAATGGGATTTCATTTCGACATTAAAGGCCGGACAAAATCGATTCATTCTATCCGGAATAAACTGTTGAAGCAGAAAATTGAATTTGAATCCATATACGATTTGTTTGCGATCCGGGTGGTATTGGATACTCCTCCTGAAAAGGAAAAAGCAGAATGCTGGCAGGTTTATTCGATAGTGACGGATATGTATCAACCCAATCCGAAACGGATGAAAGATTGGTTGTCTATTCCCAAAAGTAATGGTTACGAGTCTTTACATACAACAGTAATGGGGCAGCAAGGCCGTTGGGTGGAAGTGCAAATCCGTACCCGGCGGATGGATGAAATTGCCGAACGGGGATTAGCTGCTCACTGGAAATATAAAGGACTCAAGGGAGAAGATGGGTTGGATGAATGGATGAATGGGATACGGGAAGTGCTTGAAAATAAGGACATTCCCCCTTCGGATTTAATTCACGATTTCAAACTGGGTCTTTATGACGAGGAGATATTTGCTTTTACTCCCAAAGGCGATTTGTTTAAACTGCCCAAGGATGCAACAGTTCTTGATTTTGCATTTGCCATCCATACTAAATTGGGATCGAAATGCGTATCTGCTAAG
>JAITTA010000156.1 GCA_031287395.1 Dysgonamonadaceae bacterium
GCTGAAGATTCTGAAATCAGGAAAGAACTTGATAATGGTATGTATTTGGATCTCAGATTAATATATGGGGATACTTTTTCAGAAGAGAATGAAAAACCGTATAGTTCATTTTCATTGAGCACGACATTGAATTTCTTTTCTTATCAGCCGCTTATCAGTAATGTTAATGTTAAAGGCCAACTTTGGGGAAAGAGCATCCCAATGAAGAAAGAAAGTTCTGAACTGCGTGTCGGTATTTTTCAACATTTTGATTATTATGATTCCAATGCCGTGTTCGAAGGACAGAAAGTCAATTCGTATCGGATTTCCGAAGCCGCAGCTTTTGGTATTGGAGGTTTGTTCAAAACAAGCCTAACCTCGAATACCACCTTTTTTACGACAGGATATCTGAATGCAATTCTTCTTGGAGGAAGTATTACTGACCATTTCAAGGCTATTGACCGGGATTATAATATGGGTAGCGGTTTCAGTTCGAAACTGAACGCCGGTTTTCTGTTCCGGACTAAAGCCGAATTCAGTTTGAGTGTGGAAGATTACCGTTTGTTTACCTGGAAAGGATACGACCCGGATTTGGATCTTTCCGGATTGACCAATGAAGAATTATTGAATCTGAATACACAGGGAGATGAGGGGAATGCCAAGCTCACGGTATTGAGTTTTAAATTTAATTACCGTTACCGGAAACGTTATACCGTCTCTTCGGAGACTTCCTACTATTTTCGCGACAGCCGGTATAAGTATTTTCCTGATGTGAAGTATCAGATTGTGGAGAGTAAAATAGGATTAGGATATTTATTCTGATTTAAAGAGTTACAGAATTCATGCGGCGAAAAATAGTTATGTTAAAGGAGATTGTGTCCTGTAGTAGGAAATGTCAAAACATTATTATAATTTTACTTTTTCAACAGGAAGTTATTTGCAGACATTTATATTCTTACAGATATGGTAAATTTCAGGTGTCCCTTAAGTAAAATAGTGATTTTATTATTTTTATTCATATGGAAAAGTCCCGATGTCTATTCCCAGAACCATATTCTGGAAGATGAAGCCGGTCATACCGTTCCAGATTCCGTTGCTTTATTGAAGCAAGAGCAGGATTCGCTGAAAATACAAGAACTGATGATGCAGGTACAGGAGTTGAAGCTGAATGAGATATTATTACTGAGTGAAAAAGATCACCGGTGGAAAGCTGATTCCCTGAAAAAAGCCGAACAAAAGAGACAAATAGATTCTTTACGCTCTATTATTAAAGGCGTGCCTGTTATTGTTGAAGGAGACACGTTGTTTTCTTTGTATGCCAGAAGGGGAGGTGTAATGCCTTCCGATAGAGCTGAAAAGACCCGGGGGATGATTCTGAGTCTTGGAAAGAAGTTGACGATAAGACCGGATTCCGTGTATATTTTTGATAGTGAATTTGTCACTGATATCATGTCCGGGGATAAGGTCATAATAACTTTTACGGACCAGGACGGGTTATGGCATAATTCTACCCGGGAAGAATTGGCTAAGGAGTATTTACCGGTTATCTCTCAAAAAATATCGGAGTTACACGACAAGTACGGACTTCAGGAGAAAATTAAAAATACAGCCTTCTTTATTGGAGTGATTCTGTTGCAGATTATTTTAATATATTTCACAAACAGACTATTCAAGAGAGCCAGAATGTATATAAACAGATTAGCAAAAACCAAATTGAGACCAATATCTATAAAGGATTACGAATTTCTCAATATTTATAAACAAGAACGCATATTGGTCTTTGCAACTAATATTATAAAGTATGTTTTTATATTGATACAGTTGATAATATCCATATCTATACTGTTTTCCATCTTTCCTGAAACTGAAAAATACGCTTATGTTATTTTTTCTTACATATGGAATCCGGCCAAAGATATTCTGGTATCTGTGCTTAAATTTATTCCAAGTGTATTTAAGATATTGCTTATATATTTGTGTTTCAGATATATAATAAAAGGACTAAAATATATAGCAAACGAGATAGCAATAGAAAAGTTGAAAATAAACGGTTTTTATGCAGACTGGGCATTCCCTACTTACTATATATTGCGATTTCTGCTTTATTCTTTTATGATTGTTATGATTTGGCCACTCTTGCCAAATTCAAGATCTCCGATATTTCAGGGCGTTTCGGTTTTCATCGGTCTGATTATATCTTTAGGTTCGACCACTGTTATCGGCAACCTGATGGCAGGATTGGTCATAACCTATATGAGACCTTTCAAGATAGGGGATCAGATTCAATTGAATGAAACCGTTGGCAATGTTATAGAGAAAACTCCTTTTGTAACACGCATACGTACTTCTAAAAATGAGGTAATAACGATCCCGAACTCGTTTATACTTTCTTCTCAGACAGTGAATTATAGCGCTTCAGCCAGAGATTACGGCATCATCATTCACTCCGATATTTCAATAGGATATGAAGTCCCGTTGAAACAGGTACAGGAATTACTCGTCGAATCCGCAATAGCAACCGAAGGTATAATGGATACGCCCAGGCCTTTTGTGCTGGTAAAAGAGTTAGCCGACTTTTACTGCCTGTATCAAATAAACGCTTATACTAATCAGGATTTATCGATGCCGAAAATTTATTCCGATCTTCACAAAAGTATTATTGATAAATTTAATGAGGCTGGAATTGAAATCATGTCACCGCACTTTTATGCTCGCCGCGACGGAAATCAGGTCATGATGCCGCCGGAATATAAGAAAGACGGCAAATGACCGGATAACAGGCCCTAAATGGATTTATCATGAAATAAAGTTCGGAAAACCGGATTAATTGTAAGTATTTATTATATTTGCCCCAAAAAAAATATAATATATGGATCTGAATACATTATCAAAAACCGCAACAGCAAGTCTTTTACTTGGTGTTTCCATGCAATCGTATGCAAAAGGAGATAGTCGTCCTAACATTATTGTAATTCTTGCCGACGATTTAGGTTATTCCGATATGGGATGTTACGGCGGTGAAATCCGGACTCCTAATTTAGATAAGTTAGCAAAAAACGGACTTCGTTTCAATCGTTTTTATAATACCAGCAGGAGTTGTCCGACGCGTGCATCTTTACTTACCGGATTATATCAGCATCAGGCAGGTATCGGACGGATGACGTTCGATAATAATCTGCCTGGTTACCGTGGAGAATTGTCCAAAAATGCGGTTACAATTGCAGAAGTTATGAAAAATGCAGGATACCAGACAGGGATGGTTGGTAAATGGCATGTGTCCGAAACTCAATTACGACCCGACCAGCGGCAATGGTTGGCACATCGGGTTTATCACGATAGTTTTGCACGTAAAGAAAGTTATCCTACTCATAGAGGATTTGATGATTTTTACGGCACTATATACGGAGTGGTCGATTTTTTTGATCCGTTCAGCCTGGTTAACGGGGAGGAACCGGTAAACGAAGTTCCCAAGGATTATTATATTACGCAGGCTTTTTCCGATTCGGCTGTGTCTTATGTTAACCGTTATGCAAAATCGGAAAAACCCTTTTTCCTTTATCTTTCTTATACAGCTCCTCATTGGCCTTTACATGCTTTACCGGAAGATATTGCCAAATATGAAAATACTTATAAAAAAGGTTGGGATAGTATTCGGAACGCTCGTTATGAACGTATGCTGGATAAGAAGATATTTGACGGTTACACGAATTATCTTTCTCCCCGTCAATTTAAAAAAACTTGGAATGAAAACGAAACTCAGGAATGGGATGCCCGGGCAATGGCTGTTCATGCGGCAATGGTTGATAAAATGGACCGGGGAATTGGAGAATTAATTGCTACCCTTGAAAAGAACGGTCAATTGGATAATACGTTAATTCTTTTCTTGTCCGATAATGGTTGTAGTAATGAGGATTGTCAGAATTACAGCGGAGGCGAAAACGATCGTCCCGATATGACTCGTTCGGGAGAACCTGTCATTTATCCGAAGAAAAAAGAAGTCCTTCCGGGTCCTGAAACAACTTATGCTTCGATTGGAGCTGTCTGGGCAAATGTGGCCAACACTCCCTTCCGTTTCTGGAAAGCAAAAGCGTACGAAGGAGGTATCTGTACTCCGATGATTGCTTATTGGCCGAAAGGAATCAAAAAAAATAAAGGAAAAATGACTGAACAGATGGGGCATGTCATGGATATTATGGCCACTTGTATCGATCTAGCGGAAGCAAGTTATCCGCAAACTTATAATGGAAACAATATTATTCCGCTTGAAGGAAAGAGTTTGGTTCCGGTATTCAAATCAGGGAAACGGACGGGACATGATGTCATCGGATTTGAACATTTTAATGAAAAGGCATTGATTACCGAAGATTTATGGAAAATTGTCCAACCCGGGGGAAAAAATGCAAAATGGGAACTTTACAATCTTAAAACGGACAGAACCGAATTGAATAATGTAGCAGATGTTTATCCTGAAAAGTTAAATGAATTGATTCATAAATACGATGAGTGGGCAAAACGCTGTATGGTAGTTCCGGGTCCCTGATTGTAGAAGTATACCGGTATACGGTGTAAGGTCCGTGGTGAAGTTGTTTGGATACCGTGTGCCTAAAAATAAATAAGTCTATAATAGATAATGAATATGAGAAAATTATGGTGTTTTTTATCGGCGTTGGTTACCGGAATGCCTATGTTGTTACATTCACAGAGTGCGGGAAACAAGACCCCAAACATCATCCTGATTATGTCGGATGATATGGGATATTCCGATATCCGTTGTTTTGGAGGTATTATCCGGACTCCGAACCTGGATAAGATTGCAGCCAACGGCATTCGTTATACCCAGTTTTACAATACTGCCAGAAGCTGTCCTACCCGGGCCAGTTTGATGACGGGACTTCATCCGCATCAGGCCGGGATTGGGCATATGGTGGACAACCCTCAGGAGCCGGAAGGTTACCGGGGTGAATTGAACGACAACTGTGTAACTATTGCCGAAGTATTGAAAACTGCCGGTTATAAAAACTATGGGGTCGGTAAATGGCACTTGACGGGTAAGGCAAAAAAAGGACAAGATAACTCCGGATATCCTTTGCAGCGCGGATTTGACGAATATTATGGAATAATCGGAGGTGCAGCCAATTTCTTTGATCCGCATACTCTTTGCCGTGGTAATACGTTCATTTCTCCTGAAAACGATCCTGAATATCGCCCTGAGAAATTTTATCTCACGGATGCCATTGGCGATAATAGCGTGAAATATATTAAAAATCATAAGGAAAACAAACCTTTCTTTATGTATGTGGCCTTTACTGCAGCACATTGGCCAATGCAGGTCCCGGAAAAAGACGTGGAACCTTATTATGGCCAATTTGATGCCGGTTGGGATGCTCTACGAAAGGAAAAATACGACGACATGGTGAAATCCGGATTGATCAAAAAGGAATGGAAACTTTCGTTTGACGAATCGGTCACTCCATGGGAAAAAGAAGATCATAAAGAATTCGAAAAACGGTGTATGGAAGTGTATGCCGGAATGATTACCAATATGGATAGAAATATCGGTAAAATTATTCAGGCGTTACAGGAGACCGGACAATTGGAAAATACACTGATATTTTTTCTGCAGGACAATGGAGGGTGTGCCGAAAATTTGGGAAGGGAAGACGGAAAGGTACAAAGGAAAATACCCGAGAATAAGATGTTGGCTCCGATGGCTCCGGATGAATTACAGACCTTTATGATTCCCTGGCGAACCCGCAGCGGACAACCTGTTTTTCAGGGAAAGGATGTGATGCCGGGAGGACCGGATACTTATGCTTCTTATGGTAAAGGTTGGGCCTATTGCAGCAATACCCCTTTCCGTGAATATAAGCATTGGGTGCATGAGGGTGGAATTGCAACCCCGCTTATCGTACAATGGCCTTCCGGAATTAAAAAAACGGGTGAATTCCGCAGTGTTCCGGGACAATTAATGGATATTATGGCTACTTGTGTTGATGTTGCAAATGCAAAATACCCTGCGGAGAAAAATGGTAAACCGATTATTCCCATGCAGGGAAAGAGCTTAGCTTCATCTTTTGGAAAAGATATCAAGAGTGATCGCTATTTATTTTGGGAGCATGAGTCCAATAAAGCAGTCCGGAAAGGAAAATGGAAATTGGTTTATAAATCGACCGGAAAAGAAAAAGATCGTAATCTGCCTACTCCGTATGATTCGTGGGAATTGTATGATATGGAAAAAGACCGGACGGAAACGAATAACATCGCTTCTGTCAATCCCAAGATGGTAAAGGAATTGGCCGATGCCTGGGAACGGATTGCCTGGGAAGTAAAAGTAAAGCCTTATCCCTGATTTGTAACGTTGATGATATCCAACTTGATGCCGGAAAATTCGGAAGTGGATATTCATGTTTTTTTAAGGTACTTTAAAGGCATATTCGTTAAATAACCGGACAAACTACCATACCATCCAGGTGTCCGAATCTACTCCGAAGCATTTGCCTTCAGGCATTCTCATGCCCAGATACATCCCCGGATTAGAGGAAAAGGTACCGATAAACAGTTCCGATTTTGCTAAAATCTCAATGGAAGCAAACAAATTGATGTAGGTATTGTAAATTGTTTTTTTGTCGTTTTTGTTTAATTGGTCAAGAAAATATCCTCGTTCGTTTTTACCGCATAATGTAAAGAAAGTCCAATCCGGATAATTTTTATTCAAATCTTCAAAAATGCGATAGTCATCTGTAAGTATAAAGGCTTTACGAATATTGGATAGTATAAAGGCTTTATTCATATATGCTTCTATGGGGTATAGATTGCCTTCAAGGTATTTGTCTCCACCCCTGATGTGTATTCCGATGTATTTTTCCGGAAGGTTCAACAGTGAAGATTTTTTATTGATTTCGGTTTTAGTTTCAGAGTTGAAATTCCATGTAAGTTCGATGAGTTTTTTACAGGCGGCTTTTACGTCTCCGTCGATATTTAATTCGGGAATATGATAATGGAGTTCCTGGCGGGCTTCAATACGTAAAGTATCAAATAATTCGTACGTAAAGTAATCTATCCGGTTGTAAAATGTCCGTCTGATCCATCTTCTCCAATTCTGGTTTATATTGTACCGGTTATTGGAGACATGGAGCAAGCGCGATGTATAGGATTGGGTGAATGGTAAAAAATAGTCTGTCCATCCCGATTTGACGCTGAAGTTAGCATCTCCGCTGTAAAGGTAAAATTTGATTTGATGCCGGAGGCAATATAACATACCGAGAATCATGTTGTTGTATTCCGAGAAGAAACCGGAGGTTCCTCCGATATGATATATCATGGATTCTTTAAAAGAATTGTTGAGTTTTGTATAAGAATTCAGCAGGTTCATGATTTTCTTGTTGTCTTTTTATAGCGACAAATTTACGCGATTTTTTCGAATTACGTACAGATATATCGGAATGCCGTTTGTGTTTTATGTGAGGAAGATATAAAAAATTCTTTTTTGCAGGACGCGATGGGAATGAAGATTTTTCCTTAACTTTGCAACATGCAAAAAGAATTTCTTCATTTAGCTTATTTGTTGACCGGGCACGAGTGTGTAACGCTTCCGGGCTTGGGTGCGTTTGTGGTTCAACCGGTTGCTCATTCCGAAACAAAAGTTCCCGGATTATTTCCGGCTCTTACTCATTCTTTGAGTTTCAATGCCGGTTTGTCTCATAACGACGGTCTTCTGGTAAGCTCTATTTGTAAAGAACAACAAATTTCCTATAATGAAGCCAACTTGCGGGTCGACCGGTTTGTTGACGAACTGTTCCGTAAATTACATTCGCAACAGGCGGTTTTTATACCGGGAGTCGGAACATTGCAAATGATTGAGGGCCGGATTTCTTTTTCTTCGGCAGAATTTTTAACCTGCAATGCAGCTAATTACGGATTCTCCGATTTCTACATGCCTTCGTTGAGTGAGTTGATGCGGGTGTCGGAAAGGACGGAAGACAAATCCGTCGTTGTCCGGGATGTTGTCTGGATTCCTTTGAATAGACGGATATTTAAAAGAGCCGCCACTGTAGCGGCTACGGTATTGTTGTTGTTAGCTTTTTCAACTCCGTTAAGGAATTATCAACCGGAAGTTCAAAATGCAGCGGTTGTATCCCTTGGGAATGTAATGAATAAAAACTCCGGATTTCCTGGGGATGAGGCTTTCGGAGGTATTTCCGTCGAAACGGAATTAGAGGCCCCGGCTGTCTCGGAAACTCCGGATATTACTTCGGAGGTTTCTGTGACGGAAATCGTAAAACCGGAATCCGGAAGTAAAATAGAGCAACCGGCTCGCAGCTATTTTATTGTGGTGGGAAGTTTGCCGGATTTGCAGTCTGCTCAAAGTCAATTGAAATTGGTGCAAAATGATTTCAGTTGTGCGGATATTATTGGAAATGGAGAGAGGTACCGTATTTATATCGAAAAATTTTCAGATAAAGAAGAAGCCGAAGTTTATCTGGTAAACTTCAGGAATGCTCATCCCAACTATAAAAACGCCTGGTTGTTGTCTCAGAAAAAAAGATGAATGGCAATATTTTTTTATTTTTCATTTTTTTATTGTACCTTTGCAGCCGCTAATACAAATTCAGATTAAATAAAAAAAAGAATGGCAACTAAAATCAGATTGCAAAGACATGGTCGCAAAGGGTACGCGTTTTACCACATTGTGATCGCAGATAGCAGAGCTCCACGGGATGGAAAATTTATCGAAAGGATCGGTTCGTATAATCCGAATACCAATCCTGCTGCAATAGATTTGAATTTCGACAGAGCTTTGTATTGGCTGCAGGTAGGTGCTCAACCTACGGATACTACCCGTAACATCCTTTCTACGCAAGGTGTTTTCATGAAAAAACACTTGTTGGGAGGTGTTGCAAAAGGTGCATTTTCGGAAGAGGAAGCAGAAAAGAGATTCCAGGCTTGGGTTACTACCAAACAATCGTCTCTGAATGCAGTGAAAATCAAAGACAGTGAAGCCGCAAAAACCGAAGCAAAAGCTAAGCAGGACGCTGAAAAGGCTGTAAATAAAGCACGTGCTGCCGCATTGGCTGAAAAACGTGCCGAAGCAAAAACTGCGACAGCAGAACAAGAAGCTGCTACCGGTGTGGAAGAAGTAGAAACTCCGGTCGTCACAGAAACTCCGGCCGTTGCTGAAGTTCCGGTTGTTGCTGAAGCACAGACTCCTGAAACTCCTGCTGCTGAATAATACGATTTTTATTTCTGAAATAGAAAGCTCTGAATTTGAAAAAATTCAGGGCTTTTGTTTTCTGTGCCCATTTGTTTCGCCCCGTTACCGGGCTACCGGATACGGATTGATTATTTCAGAACCTGCATTTCGCAAAGTTTACAATCGAAAGATAATCTTAGCCGGTTGTTGCCATTGATCAATGAAAAAGGTTGTTTCCATTCGGTTGAATGGCCCGGTTTTTTAGGGCAGCAACCGAATTGGTACCGGATGCAATATTTACTTTGCATCAATACGGGATTTTCGGGCACTTCGGTTTCGAATGCAGGTCCAATGGAAGTCACTCCATGTTGTTCGTAGAATTGTAAAGCTTTTTTGTTGGAGACATTCCCCAGATAACTGAGTTCTGTTTCCGGATAAGGATGAGAAGTCGAATGAATTTTTGTTATCGTTCTTGGAAAGGCAATTTTTCTCACGGAGATTAATCTTCCGATCACATTTCTCCTTAAATCAGCAAGAATAGACGATGGAATAAACCGGTTGGCCGATAGCCTGATGTTTATATTCTGTAATTCAAAAACGGTATTTCCGAGTTTGGATAGTTGAGTCCGGATGTTTTCCTGCTGATTTTTTTGAGAAATTTCTTTTTTGAATTCCGTATTGACTGTTGCCTGAAATTGGTCTTCGTCCGTAACAGTCAGGCTGAAACCGAAGTGGTGTTCCTGCAATTCGAAATCTACTTTTATTTTTCGTTCCGATGATTTTTTTTGCAGTAATTTTTCAAACGCCTGGTCGAAATTCCTGAAAAGTGTTATTCCGGGAGTTAAGCGCGGCATTTCGGCAGGGAATATCCTGTTTCCTTCCACGCGGTTTACACGGAAGCCCTGAAGTTCTTTTTTATCATTCAAAAAGCATAATCCGTCTCCGTTGTGAATTGTTTTCTGTCCGGAAACAGTGAAATAATTGTAAAACAGATCCTTGACGTTTCCTATTGATTCTCCTATTGATTTGGGGGTTTCCGGTGAAGCCATACCGGCCTCCCTGTTTTTCAGGAAGTAGGTTGTAAATCCCCGGTTGAAACTTTTTTCGGGGTTGGGATTGAAATAAAATACCGTTTTCCCGGATGATGACGGGATGTATTCGGTCCTGCGCTCAAAAATCTCATCCAACTTTTTGCGATAGTAAGCCGTGATATTCTTTACGTAACTTAAATCTTTCAGTCGTCCTTCAATTTTAAGGGAAGTCACACCCGCATCCAATAAATCTTCCAGATAGTCCGACCGGTTCAGGTCTTTCAGGGATAGTAAATGTTTATTGTTGATAACCATTTTTCCCGAACCGTCGGTTAAAGAATAAGGCATTCTGCAATATTGGGCGCATTCTCCTCGATTAGCGCTGCGGGCCGAAAGAGCCTGACTGATATAGCATTGTCCGCTGTAACAGACACATAAAGCCCCGTGGACAAAAACTTCCAAAGGAACTTGGACGACAGAGGCAATTTCTTTGATTTGTTTCAATGACAGTTCCCTTGCCAATACCACCTGTGAAAATCCGGCATCTTCCAGAAACCGGACTTTCCCGGGAGTCCGGTTATCGCATTGGGTGCTGGCGTGGATGGCGATAGGAGGCAGGTCCAGATTCAGTATTCCCATATCCTGAATAATCAATGCGTCGGCCCCGGCCCGGTAAACATCCCGGATGATTTTTTCCGCTTCGTCGAGTTGAGAATCCGATAAGATGGTGTTGAGCGCTACATAGACTTTGGCATGGAATCCGTGTGCGTACACGGATAGCTTATTTATATCTTCTATCGAGTTACC
>JAITTA010000177.1 GCA_031287395.1 Dysgonamonadaceae bacterium
CGGTTTCAAAATTCAGTTTAAATGCGATTTCGGAAATGGTTAGATCTGTGGTATCCAGCAACTCTTTTGAGCGAAGGAATTTTAAGTTCAACAAATATCGTGCAGGGGAAACACCAGCATACAGTTTAAACATTTTTCTGAACCAGGAATAACTGACACCCAGTTTTTCAGCAATTTTTTTGGGAGAGATACCATCATTCTCTATCTCCTGCTTCATAATGTTTCTCGCATGATCTATCTTATTTATGACGAAAGAATCGGTAAATTTAAGGTTCTTATGAATGTAAAACACAGAACCGAGAATATACAGTACGATACTGGAGATTAATTGTTGATATCCGCTCCTTTCTTCCAAGGCATAATTTGTAATGTCTTCGTACAAACCGATGATAGTAGAATTAAACCCCAGATGAAATACCGGAGATTTTGGTGTAAAAAAATTATTTTCAATCCTTTTATCAATATGAAGACCTTTAAATCCGACCCAATATTCAAACCAACCGGTATTTTTATCCGGTTCGTAGGTATGCCATTCGTTTGGAAAAAGCAATATCATTGTTCCGGCATCAATACGCTGTCTTTTGCAGGATTTGGATTCAAAATATCCTCCTCCTTTCGAAATGTAAATCAACGCGTATTCCTTCAATATTCTTCCGTATTCCGGATTAAAAATGTGAGATTTCGGATGTTGAGAAGACGGATATGAACTCTTTGGCGGAATTAATTGACTGCCGATAGTCGTCACGACAATTCCCCATTTTTCATCATTGTTGCTTATACTAAAGTATTTAATATTGCGATTTTCAGGTGTGTTCATGTTTATATATTTAGAATTACAGAATAAAATTAATAAAATTATATCATAATATTGTAAAGTAACAGGATAAATTATGAAAAAAAGAAGACCGGATATCAGCATGTATGCGACTTTTCCAGTCTTTGAAATCACAGAAATACGATTAAAATACCCAATAAACAAAATTAATAATTCAATAAACAAAATTTACTTAAACTCAATACAAAGGTATGAAAAATACTTCTCAAGCAAATGTGGAAAAGAGCAGGATCTCTACCATATTTTTAATTTTTTTATTTTCTTTTATAGTCATTGGACAAATTCATTCACAAAATCAGCAAATAAAACCTGATGGAAATACAAAATTAGTGTCCGGCTTAATAAAAGATGTCAACAATGAACCCATTATCGGAGCCAACATCACAGTAAAAAGAACTTCAAAAGGGATTGTCTCGGATGCTGACGGTAAATTTTCCGTGGCCGTCCTGGATGATGATATCCTGTTAATAACCTACATCGGTTATGTAACACAAGAAGTGAAAATAGACAAAAGAAGTTCCGTGGAAATTATCCTGCAAGAGGATACTAAACTTCTCAACGAAGTTGTTGTGATAGGTTACGGTACGGTTAAAAGAAAAGATTTTACCGGTTCGGTAAGTTCGGTTAAACTTGAAAATTCTCCCGTAGCGCTTTCTCCTAACCTGAATGTACTGGAATCTTTGAAAGGAAATGTCTCAGGATTGAATGTAGGTGCGACTAATAAAGCAGGAGAAGGCCCGAATATCCTCATCCGTGGACAAAACTCAATCAGTGGTTCGAATAGTCCTTTGATTGTCCTTGATGGTGTCGTTTATTTAGGGAGCATCAGGGATATAAATCCAAATGATATTGCCACCGTTGACGTTTTAAAAGATGCTACATCTGCAGCCGCTTACGGATCGCGGTCTGCCAATGGGGTAATTGCCATTACTACCAAAAAAGGTTCTTCAGATAAACCTATAATTACATTCAATGCAAATTTAGCGGCTCAAACCTGGCAAAACAAACCGGAGCCAATGAATGGAGAGCAATGGTTCGCTTCTGTAAATGCCCGTAACGGATATCAGGAAGGGGCAACAAATTGGTTGAAAAGAGGAGAAATCATGAACAGAGAAAACGGCACGACTACCGATTGGCTGGATGTAGCTACCCGTACAGGATATGTACAAGATTATCAGACGGCCGTTTCAGGAGCCGCACCGAAGGTTAATTATTATCTGTCAGCCGCATATTCGGAAAACAAAGGAATAGTCAAAGGAGATGATTTTAATCGTATTTCCTTATTAGGAAAACTCAAAACAGATATTACCAGTTGGTTGGAAGCCGGCGTGGATGCCGCTTTTTCAAAAGTTGATTATTCGGGTTATGCAGCTAATATCAAAGAAGCGCTCCAAATGTCTCCTTATGGAGTGAATTACAGGGATGTGGAAAATAAACTGTTGGAAAAATATCCGGCAGTACAGTCAAACGTACACCCATTGTGGGGAGTAAATGATGGAACCAGAGAGAATTCCGACATCAGAAACAATTTTCGTTTGGGAGCCAATATTTTAGTGAAAGTACCTTGGATAAAAGGCCTGACTTATCGTTTCAATTATATGGCCAACTGGGAACAAACAACTTCAAGTAGTTTTGTTACAGAAAGATTCTATGTTAGAGAAGGTGAATACGATAATCTTAGCCGTTATACTCCTGCTGCTTATGAATCCTTACTGAGCCTTGCGAATGGGAATGTCGTCAACACTAAAGTCCGCAGTTATGTAATGGATAATATTATCAATTATTCAAATAATTTCGAAAAACACAGCATGGAGATAACCCTCGTTGCTACGCGTGATTTACGCAAATTAGAGAGAATAACTTCAACAGGAAAAGATTTCACTTCCAATGGTAATACGGCTTTGGGTATTTTCGGATTGAATAAAGCGACGACACAAACCGTTAATCAAAACAATGACAGACGAGCCAATGTCGGTTACATGGCACGCGCGAGCTATTCTTATAATGATAAATACTATGTGACCGGGTCATACCGTCGGGACGGCGCTTCTGTCTTCGGGGCTAATAGTAAATGGGGAAATTTCAGCGCTCTGGGTTTGGCCTGGCGCATCTCAAAAGAAAATTTCCTGAATGAATCAGAATTACTCGATGACCTGAAATTAAAAGCATCATGGGGACAGAATGGGAATCAGGGAATCAGTCCTTATGCTACTCTTTCTACCATTAGCAATGGCCAGTCCGGAGGTATCAGGTATCAGTTCAGCGATACAAAAGATAAAATTTATTATGGCCTTTACCAGAATGCTTTAGGTAATAATGATCTGGGATGGGAAAGCACAGCGTCCTATAATTTCGGATTGGAATCTTCCCTGTTCAACAGACGTTTGAACCTGGATGTTGATCTTTATACCTCAAAAACCACCGACCAGTTGTTTACCCGTAATATTCCGGTGATGACCGGTTTTAAAACCATCAAAACATCTATGGGACAAGTAGACAATAAAGGGATTGAAATAACCTTGCGTACGGTAAATGTCGAGAATAAGGACTGGAGATGGAACACCGCAGTCACATTCTGGAAGAATAATAATAAATTGGCTAAACTTTACGGAGAAGACCTGGACAAAGACGGAAAGGAAGACGATGACATTTCCAACTCTTTATTTATCGGAAAATCACTTGGCGCAATTTACGGATACAAACAAATCGGCATTGTACAGGAAGATGATACGGAATATATCAAGCTTACGGGTTCTAAGCCGGGAGCTCCCAAATATGAGGATATCGACGGTACTCCAGGGATCTCTGCAACCGACAGGCAAATACTTGGTTATAACAAAGAAAATTTCAGATTGAGTCTGAGTAATACCGTCAATTATAAAGACTTTGAGTTGTATGTAATGATTGCCGGAACGTTTGCAGGGAATGATCATTACCTCAAATCAAACATAGGAGCGTATCAGACAATAACCGGACGCTTTAATGATAATGGAATCTATATCAATCACTGGACTCCCGAAAACAGGAGTAATACACATCCGAGTATTACGTTTGCCGGTGACGGAGGCCGTTTTTTAGGATTACAATCCAGAGAATTTGTCAGATTACAAGATGTCACTTTATCTTATACATTTCGTCAGTCCTGGATGAAAGATGCCTTTATCCGTTCATTGAAAGTCTTCTGCACTGGAAAAAACCTGTTGACAATAACGGATTGGGAAGGCGGTGACCCTGAAACAGGAGCTGGGGTATTGGGCAATACTTTTCCTGTGGCAACTTCGATTTCGTTTGGTATAAATGTTAGTTTTTAATATTATAAAATAAGAAAAAATTTATGTACATATGAAAAATAAGAATATATATCGGATTTTATTTGTTTCCATTTGCGTTTGTTTATGGGGATGTGATGATGAATCATTTCTAGCTGAGAAACCGGAAACATTTTATACTACGGAAAACGCCTTTTCTACTGCAGGCCAGGTCGATCAAGCTCTTATTGCAGTTTATAGTCAGGTCAAGGACCTTGTGGCAAATCCGGGTAACGAATCATGGATCAGGACACTCCGTTTTAATGGAACAGACATGTATGATGTAGCCAATATCAGGCGTAGCGATATTTTTAATGATTACGGAATAATAAATCCTAATCATACTAGTTTTTATAACGCATACAGTACCTTTTATCAATTGATAGCAAAAATGAACATGGCGATTCAAGCGGCAGATTTACCGGACATCAGTTGGGGAAGTGAGAAAGATAAGGCTTATGTAATAGCTCAGGCAAAATTTTTCCGTGCTTTCGGATATAGAAATCTAGGTGAATTATTCGGAGGAGTCCCTTTAGTTGCAGAAGTAATCAATACCCCACGTTACAATTTCAAACGTTCGACCCGGGTGGAAACTTACCAGTTTGCAATCGATGATCTGGAAAGTTCTTACATGGACCTGCCCGAAACAACCCCTTCCGGGGGACGTATCGTAAGAGGCGCTGCCCAACACTACCTGAGCGAGTTGTACCTTGCAAAAGGAATACAACTGGAAATGGATGGTCATGTTGCCGACGCAAAAACAGCATACAATAAATCTATTGAATATGCTAATGCTGTCATAGACGGATCTGTTTATTCATTGATGACTTCACGGTTCGGAACAAGAAAAACACAGAATCCGGTTTTTTATTACGATGCGGCAAAGAAATTATCTTATGAAACCGTGATCGGTGTTACTCCCGGAAATGTTTACTGGGATTTATTTCAGGAAGGGAATACCAATTACCAGGACGGAAATAAGGAGTGCATTTGGGCTTTACAAATTGATTTTGCTGCTTACAAAGCAGAAGATTCCAGATCCAAACTTGCTTATCCGAGATCTTACGGACCTGTATTCAGAGATGGAGTAACAAACCACCTGCAGGGATTGCTGGAAGATGTCGGAGGACGTGGAGTATCGTTTTTGATGCCGACCATGTACACCAGAGATCTTATTTACGAAGGGAAATGGGCTAAGGATATGCGGAATTCCGAAGCTGTTTTTCGTCGTATATTTTTAGGTAATAAAACAACCTCGGTTTACTATGGAAAGATTGTTCCCTGGGATGAAATGTATGCCAACCAGAATTCCATGAGCCTTTGTTATCCGATCTCCTGTAAAATTGCCACAGATATATTTACCGGTATCGATTTAGGTGAAGATCGCAGTAATTTGTTTAGAGATGAATACATGATCCGTCTTCCCGAAACGATTTTACTCCGGGCTGAAGCAAAGATGAGAAATGGGAATTCGGCTGGCGCTGCCGCAGACATCAATCTTTTGAGAAACCGGGCTCAATGTGAATATCTCGTGACTCCTGCGGATGTCAATACAGATCTTATTCTCGATGAACGTGCCCGTGAACTGGTTTATGAAGAATGGAGATGGAATACGCTTTTGCGTATGGGCGGAACGGTTGCAACGGATCGTATCAAAGAATATGCTTATTGGCCGGAAGCAAAAGCGACCCTGAACTTTAAATTCAATTTGTGGCCTATACCACAAACAGTAATCGATACAAATAAAGATGAACTCCTGGAACAAAATTGTGAATGGGGTACCAGATAAGTGTTATTATGAAATGGAATTATAAATCAATACCATTGTGGTTCTTACTGCAATTATACGGAGCTGTTTTTTGCACAGCTCAAAATAAGAATGCTCCGGATGGCCTGCTGACAAATCTATTATCGAAACCGGAATTATCCGTATTAACAACTTCCGTCCCCAAATTCAGTTGGATCGTACCAGGATTGGAAGAGAATGATTTTCAGACGGCATACCAGATATTTGTAGCTTCGTCTCCGGATTTATTGGATAAAGAACAACCGGATTTATGGAACAGCGGAAAAGTGATGAGTGGAAATTCCATTCATATCCGTTACGCAGGAACTCCTTTACAGTCTGAGTCTTCTTATTATTGGAAAGTAGTAACCTGGAATAAAAACGGAAAGAAATCCAATGCAAGTTCTGTTCAGAAATTCAACATTGGAGATCTTGAACGTCCAAAAAACTGGCCGGGTGAAAGCCGTTGGGTGCAACTAAAAAATACGGATGGATCCACGATCTGGACGTTTGAAGACAGACATCCCATTTCTTATCATGCTTCATATCCGGTCGATGCTCACCGTAAAGAAAACGGAACCTGGTTTGTTGACTTTAAAAAAGCGGCATTTTCAAATGTTTCTCTTACAATCCGGTGGAATCCGCGTCCGGGAGAAAAGAAAGATACTCTCATCAGCATACGTATCGGAGAGAAAAGCATTGGAGACTCCATCGATGCAAAACCCGGAGGAGGAGTGATCTACAATGTCTTTCCTTTGAAAATCAAAGAAGGAATCTCCAAATATCACATAGAACTGCCTCGTTTCAAGCCCCGCTATCCGCACAGTCAGGAATTACCTGCTCACATGGAAGAAGTGATCCCATTCCGCTATTGCGAAATTGTAGCGAAAGACCTCGATCTTTCTCTCATTTCAGCAGAACAAATGAGGCTTTACACCGAATTTGATGAATACGCATCGAATTTCACTTCCAGTAATCCGCTTTTGAATGATATATACAATTTGTGCCGTTATTCTGTTATGGCCAATACTTTCAACGGAGATTACGCATCAAGCCAAAGGGAAAGAATGATGTACGAAGCGGATACTTATATCCATCAAATGGGGCATTATGCTACCGACCGTGAATTTGCAACGGCCCGTTACAGTCTTGAAAATATGATCTACTATGCAACCTGGCCAACAGAATGGATTTCACATTCGATTATGATGGTTTGGATGGATTATCTGCATACGGGAGATATTGATGTAATCCTGAAAAATTACAAAGATATCCGGCCAAAGTTAATGATAGCACTTACAATGCCCAACGGATTGATATCCACCCGGACAGGTTTGGTTACCGAAGAGTTTTGTAAATCCATTTTCCGGGAGAAAAATGCCCCAATAAAAGATATTGTTGATTGGCCCCACGGTAGCATGTCGGGACTCAAAGGAGGTGAAACCGACGATTATCAATTTGAGGATTACAATACGGTTGTCAATGCATTTCATTACCATACATTGGTATTAATGGAAAAAATGGCAAGAGCCATTGGCGAAAAAAAAGATGCGGAATCTTATGCAAAAAGATACAAAGCATTTTATAAAAAATTTCAGGAATATTTTTTTGATAAGGAACGGGGTATTTACGTCGATGGAATAGGTACTCAACACGCTTCTTTACATGCCAATTTATATCCGTTGACTTTTGGATTGGTTCCTGAAGCTCAAAAAGAACGTGTTTTACAATATATTAAAACAAAAGATATGGCATGTGGCGTATATAGCGCTAATTATCTTCTGGAAGGCTTGTATGATGCCGGAGAGGCTGATTATGCCATGTCCCTGCTGATATCGGAGAGCGATCGGAGTTGGTATAATATGATCCGTGTAGGAGCAACTATGACAACAGAGGCCTGGGACAATAAATATAAAAACAACAACGGATGGAGTCATGCATGGAGTTCCTCTCCGGTACACATTCTGCCTCGTAAAGTAATGGGAATCGAGCCTGTAGAACCGGGATTCAAACATATCCGGATCAAACCTCAACCATCCGGTCTTTCATGGGCAGAAACGAAATTGCCTACAATCATGGGGCCTGTATCTGCAAAATTCAAAGCATCACCGCGCGAGTTCGAACTGACTGTTTCATATCCTACAAATGTTTCGGCTGATATTTACTTGCCGATATCCGGAGAAGTGAAAAAATATACGTTGTTGCATAATGGAGAGGTGTTTAAAAAAGCAAAAATAGAATCGGGATACGTTGTTGTTAAGGAAATCGGATCAGGAAACCATATCTTTAACATAAGATATTAAAAAGTATTTATAAATGATGCGCGTTCTCTAATTCAAAAAATTATCTCAACTATTTGTTTGTAAATAGGCCGAGGTAATACACAAAGATACAAAAAATCCCAACTAATTCATTATGAATCCGTTGGGATTTTTTCCTTATTTACTGAATATGCCCAGGAAACGATCCCAAAGAGATAAATCATCATTAGTTCCCATTTCTGCTTACCGGATACTATCCTTCTTTCATCATTTTACAAGTCCCGTTAAATACGGCTCCCGGTTCAATCTCCAGGCTATTGGCAACAATATCTCCATGATATTGTACGGAACTTTTAAGACATAGAGTTCCGTTTGCTTTGGTATTTCCCTGAATCCGGCCCATCAATTCGGCATTCATACAGACAATCTGGCCCAATACCTCGGCACTCGGACCTACAACTATTTTTCCTGAACATTCAATATTTCCTTCGATT
>JAITTA010000182.1 GCA_031287395.1 Dysgonamonadaceae bacterium
TGAGTTTTAAGTTCTATGTTTTTACGTGCATAAGATAACCGTATAACATATAACTGATTAATTATAAATCTTTTAGCTGATTTAATTTTTTATCGTGACTGAATGTAACGAATATCCCCAGGAAAAAGAAACGCGGTTCGGGAGTTGCGATTTCCTGCCTTATTCCGGGATGGACCTTAGAATAATTGTATCCATATATATTTTTGTATCCCAGTACATTCTGGCAACCGAAATGGATGATGATCCAGGGTTTCGGAAGATAGGACCAGGAAATATCCAGCCGGTTCCGATAGGGAGTCGTACCTAATTTGTTGTACGGAGTTGAAGAATTGTAGTAAGGCGTTCCGGACGAAATATTGTAGTTTGTTCCGAGGAGTGATCTCAATGAGTTGATCCAATATTTCAGAGTGATATTGAAGGAGTGGTCGGATGCGTAACCCGGATCGATTTTATTCGGGAAATAAGCATATTTCTTTTCTGTATTGTTATAAGAGTAGGTCAACCAGTATTCGAGAGTTCTGAAATTACTTTTCCAGAATAAATCGGCTCCCCATCCGTAACCGTTTCCCTCGTTTTTTATATCGACCGGAATCATTGTACCCTGGGAATAAGTGATGGCGTTATTGTATTTTTTATAGTAAGCATCCAGTTGGAATTTACTGTGTTTCTCTACATAACTATATGATAGAGTTCCCTTTGTGACGGAAGTAAAATCAATAGCATCCGTTAGTTTCAGATAGTTCAGGGACGGTAATTGATAATATTCCCCGTAGGATGCGGAAACAATGTTTTCGCGGTTGAGGCGATAACCGATATATCCACGGGGCGCCAGATTGAATCGATTCAGGTATGGAGAATATTCGGCCCGTAGCCCCAGGTTCATGGTCAGGTTGTTGTTTAGAAATATTTTTGTATCGTTATAAAAACCGGACAAGTTATTTTTTATATCCGTTACATTATCTGTTTGTTCTGCCAAATAAGTCTCATGGAATGGGTTGACAATGTATTCGGCCCCTGTGCGGTTGGTTATTTTTCCCGATGCATATTGCAGAGTCACTTTATTATGGTTCCATTTATTGGAATTTTTCACTTGATCTCCCGGAGACTTTACTTCCGTACCTGAAATTTCATCGATGATCAGGTTACTTCCTGCCGACAAACTCCATTTTTCGTTGAAGAGATGATATACATTGGCTTGGGCATAAAAATAAACTTCTTTCATATCGTTGGTGAATGTCATGCTGTCGACATTTTCATAGCTATAATTCATAGCCGCACTGCTGAATTGCGCTTGAGCGATTAATTTGGTTTTCGGGGAAAATTCTTTTGTGAAGTACAGATCCGCACTGATTTGTTCCGGATACTTATTCCAGCGATAGCCGTTCGGAACTAACTTGAAGTAAGGTTCCGTATGGGTATAAGCAAGACTTCCTCTATAAGCGCAGGACGGTTTCCGGTCCATGTGGGTCAGACTTGTAAAAACAGAAGAAATCGCTAAGTCTGTTTTTGATTCGATATGCTTCTTTTCTTTGGTGTTCAGGTTCACAATTCCGGATAAAGCCTGTCCGAATTCGGCGTTGTATCCGCCTGATTGTAAGGCCACGCCTTCGAATAAATCGGATGAAAAACGAGTTCTTACTCCTGTATTTTCAGATGTCAGGTTATACGGATTCAATACAAGTAAATCGTTGATATAAATCTGGGATTCATCCGAGCTTCCACCCTGTATGATCAGGCGTCCGTCGTTATCGTTGACTTGTACTCCGGGCAATACCCTCATATTTCCTATCATATCGGCCATTGCCGCGGGGTTGGTAACAATGTCGAAAGTCGACATCCGGATGGTTTGAGCAGAATAATCGCTGAAGCGTCCGTATTTCGGAGCGGATACCGTTACTGTTTGAAGGTGATGTATGCTATCTACGAGAATTATTCGAATCGACGTCTGATTTTTATTAATCCTCACCGATTTATTTTTATATCCGAAAGCTCGTAAATAGATTCTACGGTCTTTCAAAGTATCGTGGTAAATCAGTGAAAATTTTCCTTCCGTGTCGGTGGTGGTTTGTACCCGGTTATTGTTGAAACGGATCAGTACGCCGGGAATGGGAGTATTGCCCCTGTCTACAACTTCTCCCGAAAGATTAGTTTGTGCGTATAGACCTGTATTGAGGATAAAAAGTAATAGAAAATGAACCATTCGTTTCATTGTGCAATTTTGTAAACTAGTTTATAAAATGAACTTAATTGATAAAAATTAATGATTATCTACAAGGTTACCAGTTTGAGAAAGAGGATTTTATTTGATTTTTGTATTGAAATAAGTTTGTATTGTTTTGATATAATTTTCAAAAGCTTCAACTCCTTTCTGAGTAATCCGGCAGATAGTCCTCGGCATTTTACCCTGGAATGTCTTTTCGACATCGATGTATCCGGCTTCTTTTAATTTTTCAATCTGGACACTCAGATTGCCGGCAGTAGCATTTGTTTTTTCTTTCAAAAAGACAAAATCCGCTTCTTCTACTCCGATTAACAGCGACATGACAGCCAATCGT
>JAITTA010000192.1 GCA_031287395.1 Dysgonamonadaceae bacterium
TTACCCCCATTGCTATACTCTCCGGGCGTCATACCTTCGATATTGACAAATAAATCATGCAGACGCCCTGTTCCGGACAATCCGGTCTCATATGCCGCATCAAACAAAGAAGATTGTCCTTCTTTCAATACCTTTTTTGCATATTCCAAACTGATGTACTGTAAAAATTTTTTAGGACTAATCCCTGCCCAAGCCGTAAACATACGTTGAAAATGAGCTGGGCTCAATGCCACTCCGGCAGCAATATCTTCCAAAGCCGGTTGACTTTTAAAATTAGACCTTATATATTTAATTGCTTCTGCAATACGTTCATAATCAATATTCTCCCGCGTATTCATCATTATTTTGTTTAGAATAAATCTAAATAAGGATTTTTTGAAGAAAACTCCAATTCAAGTAATTTCTTTTTAGCAGAAAGTCCGCCGGCATAACCTGTCAATTGTTTATTACTACCGATTATCCTGTGGCAGGGTACAAAAATCGAGATTGCATTGGCGCCATTAGCTGCAGCAACGGCACGTACAGCTTTGGAATTATGCATTCTCGCGGAGATCCCGCCATATGTTTCCGTTGTTCCATAAGGAATCTCAAGCAACATTTCCCAAACTTTTTTCTGAAAATTGGTTCCGACAAATAAAAATGGGATATCGAATACCGTTCGTTTTTTATTGAAATACTCTTCCAGTTGGAATATCGCTTCTTTAATCTTATCGGAAGATTGTTCTTCGTAACACGCCTTCAATCCATTTTGTATCCGGTTATCAATCAACTCCCTCTGTTTTCTGAAAGTCCAGTCGCAAAGACACAATCGATCGCCGTACGAACCGATTGTCAAGTTTCCATACGGAGAATCATAATGTTGTATTTGAATCAAGTTTCTCATTTTTCAGAATTTTTATGACACAAAAATACAGATATATATTTTGCATTGCAACCCGAATCGTGCTATATTTAACTTCTGATCCGGAATTCTTACCCATAACCCCAAAACAATATACGATCTTCATATAAAAACAAGGCTAGCATATAAAAATTTCGCATAAAATCATTGATAATCAGAATTTAAACATTACCTTTGCACCCGCTTTTATGACAACATAATGTCTAACTTATTAATTAAAAACAATTTTATTAACAAACATGAGTGAAGAACTAAAAAAAGAAGAATTGGATGATAATCAACCAATTGAAACGCAAATTGAGACTCCTGCCGTAGAAGAAGCTCCAATTGTAGCAGAAGAAGTTCCGGTAGTAGAAGAAATTCTAACTGCAAAAGAAACCTCAGTAGTAGAAGAAACTCCGACTACTGTAGAAACCCCAGTAGCAACGGAAATCGTTGAAGCTCCTGCTGTTCAGGAAAAGAAAACCTCTAAAGCTAAAAAAGAGGAAAAAGTAGCTGCCGATTTTGACTGGGACACCTACGAAAAAGGAGAAACTTACGGCAATGTCAGCCGTGAAGATTTGATCAAAACTTACGATCAGTCTTTAAGCAAAATCAACGACTGCGAAGTCGTGCTTGGTAAAGTAACTACCATGAACAAACGTGAAGTGGTAGTAAATATCGGTTACAAATCCGATGGAGTGGTTTCTATGAACGAGTTTCGTTACAATCCTGATTTGAAGGTTGGTGACGAAGTGGAAGTTTACATCGAAAGCCAGGAAGATAAAAAAGGACAATTGCTCCTTTCTCACAAAAAAGCGCGTACTTCACGTTCCTGGGATCGTGTTAACGAAGCGCTTGAAAAAGATGAAATCATCAAGGGTTACGTTAAATGTCGCACTAAAGGTGGGATGATCGTTGACGTATTCGGTATCGAAGCATTCTTACCGGGATCTCAAATCGACGTGAAGCCAATCCGCGACTACGACGTATTCGTAGATAAAACAATGGAATTCAAGGTTGTTAAAATCAATCAGGAATTCAAAAATGTGGTTGTTTCCCACAAAGCTCTTATCGAAGCCGAATTGGAACAACAAAAGAAAGACATTATCTCCAAACTCGAAAAAGGTCAGGTACTGGAAGGAATTGTCAAAAATATCACTTCATACGGAGTATTCATCGATTTGGGTGGCGTAGATGGATTGATTCACATTACCGACCTCTCCTGGGGACGTGTTTCCCATCCAGAAGAAGTGGTCAAACTGGATGAAAAAATCAATGTGGTCATTCTTGATTTCGACGACGAAAAGAAACGGATTGCTCTTGGTTTAAAGCAGTTGACTCCTCACCCATGGGATGCTTTGGATCCAGACTTGAAAGTCGGAGACAAAGTTACGGGAAAAGTAGTAGTAATGGCCGATTATGGCGCATTCATCGAAATTTCTCAAGGTGTAGAAGGGTTGATCCACGTTTCGGAAATGAGTTGGACTCAACATTTGAAGAGCGCTCAGGATTTCCTGAAAGTCGGAGATGAAGTAGAAGCGGTTGTTTTGACTCTGGATCGCGACGAACGTAAAATGTCACTGGGCATCAAACAATTGAAACCGGATCCATGGGAAGAAGTCGAAAGCAAATACGCTGTTGGAAGCAAACATACAGCCAAAGTACGTAATTTCACAAACTTTGGAGTATTTGTAGAAATCGAAGAAGGAGTAGAAGGTTTAATCCATATTTCCGATCTCTCCTGGACAAAGAAAATCAAACACCCAAGCGAATTCACATCCATTGGCGCTGATATTGAAGTTCAGGTACTGGAAATCGATAAAGAAAACCGCCGTTTGAGCCTTGGACATAAACAACTGGAAGAAAATCCATGGGATGTTTTCGAAACATTGTTTACTGTTGGTTCGGTTCACGAAGGGACAATCATCGAATTGCTGGATAAAGGGGCTGTCGTTTCTTTACCTTACGGTGTGGAAGGGTTCGCAACTCCCAAACACCTGGTGAAAGAAGACGGTTCTTCAGCACAACCGGATGAAAAACTCGAATTCAAGGTAATCGAATTCAATAAAGATTCAAAACGCATTATCCTGTCTCACAGCCGCATTTTCGAAGATGAGCAACGCGCGGAACAAAAGGAAAACGCTGCTACGGAGAAAAAATCCAGGAAATCCAAAAAATCAGAAGAAGAAACGACAATTTCTCAACCTGCAATGGAAAAAACAACGCTTGGAGATATTGAAGAATTGGCTGCTTTGAAAGAAAAACTGGAAAGAAAATAATTATTTCCCGGTTTGTTATAATTGATGGAAGAGGCGCTTTTATCTGAGCGCCTCTTCCTTTTTATTTCACACAGATTTGACTACGTCAATTTTCAAATCCGTATGAAATAATTCTGTGAAATCTGTATAAAACAAACAATATCTTTGTTAAAAATCAGTTTAAGGGAAAGATAGATATTGGTTCATGCTAAAAAAAATTCTTCTTTCGTTTCCATTATTTGCTTTTTTACTACTATATTCCTGTAAATCGGCAAAATTAAGTGATGCTGTTGCCAAACAGGAAAAAGGAGAATATTATGACGCTGCTCAAATCTATCGCAAGGTGTACGGAAAGACATCTTCCAAGAAGCGTTACCTGCGAGGAGCCATCGCTTTTCAAATGGCAGAATGTTATAGAAAAATCAACAATTCGCAACGTGCACTCAGCGGTTACCAGAATGCCTTACGATACGATTATCCCGACAGCGCTTCCACCTTTCATTCAGGGCAAATGCTTCAAAGTCTGGGAAGATACACCGACGCAAAAAAACGTTACCAGGATTTTCTGAAAGTAAGTCCGAACCACGCTTTAGCCCAAAACGGTATCATCGGATGCGATTCGGCTCCCAATTGGAAAAAGAACCAGACCCGTTACATCGTGAAACGGGTGGATAAATTAAATTCCCGGGAAGGGGAGTTTTCTCCAATGCTAACCGGAGATAAATACGATCAACTCTATTTTTCATCTTCCAGGAAAGGAACCACCGGAGAAGAAAAAAGCGGCATAACCGGTCAGAAGAATAACGATTTCTTCCTGATAAAACAAAATGAGAGGGGAGAGTGGCAAAAGCCTGAAATTATCGAAGACCCATTAAATACCGAATTTGACGAGGGGACTGCTTCCTTTCCTGCTGATGGTTCAACAATGTATTATACTTATTGTTCCGAAGACGAATCAGTACCCAGAACTGCCGAAATATACAAATCTTCACGCTCCGGGGCGAAATGGAGCGCCGGTCAGAAAGTTGAAATATTCAAAGACAGTACAATCATGACCGCTCACCCGGCAATCAGTCCAGACGAAACGTATCTCTATTTTGTATCCGATGCTCCCGGAGGTTACGGCGGAAAAGATATCTGGCGAATTCCTGTCAATGACATAGGATCCGGATATCCGGAAAATCTGGGGTCGGAAATCAATACTCCGGGAGACGAAGAATTCCCGTATGTGAAAGATAATAATATTATTTACTTTGCATCTAACGGTCATCCGGGAATGGGAGGCCTGGACATTTTCAAAGCAGTCCAAAACGCCAAAACAAAAAAATGGAAAATTGAGAACATGAAATCTCCTATAAATAGCATGGGGGATGATTTTGGAATTACTTTTGCAGGCAAAGAAGAAAAGGGGTTTCTCAGCAGTAACAGGAACGACGGGAAAGGACTTGATCATATATATTCGTTTGAACTTCCAGGGATAACGACGACAGTCGAAGGATGGGTCCTGAGCCGGGATGAAGAAGTTATCAACGGTGCAAGTGTCAGGATTGTCGGTAAAGACGGGACAAATGTCAGACATCAAGTCAAAAACGATGGAACTTATACGATGGAGGTAACCATTGGAATGGAATATACCATGATGGGTAGCGCCCCGGAACACCTGAATCAGAAACAATCCCTGATTGTTCCGGAAGAAGAAAAAAGCCAGGTTTTTTATGTAGATTTTTACTTGCCTTCCATCTCCAAACCGGTAGTAATCGACAACATATTCTACGACTACGACAAGGCAACGCTCCGGCCCGAATCGAAAGAAGGTTTGGATGAATTAATTGCTATGTTGAATGACAACCCCAATGTAACTATTGAATTATCAGCTCATACCGACAGGAAAGGTTCGGATGCATACAACCAGAATCTTTCCTTACGAAGAGCGCAATCGGTAGTTGATTATGTAATCAAGGGGGGGATTGAAAAAAATCGTCTGACTGCCGCCGGTTATGGTAAAACACAACCCCAAACAGTTAGTAAAAAAATCGCGGAAAAATATGAATTTCTTCCCGAAGGACAAATTCTGGATGTAACATTCATCGCCACATTAACTCCCGAACAACAGGATATTGCAGATCAAATCAACCGCCGGACAGAATTTAAAGTATTAAGTACAACGTACCGGTTGCATTAAAAACCGGTTGTCATCGGAAGAATGCTTCTTTTTTGCTGAAAAACAAAAATTGCTGCCGGATGAGGAAAATCCGGCAACAATTTTTGCATGAATTTACCGACTATTTATACAATTTCAATCCAAATCCGGGAGTAGCCGGAGGGATTAATTGTCCTCTGTGTAATTTGTACCCACTCAGGTCAATATCGTCAGAAAAACAAGTTACACCTTCAATTGTAGGAACATTTCCGAAAGCTCCGGCAAAATGAACTATATAAAATGATTTGATTGTATCGCCCCAGGCATGGGGAGACGCCATCATTCCGATCGCTTTTAACCGAGGATTCAATCTTCTCCAACGAGTAAAGCCATAACCGGAAATATCATCGAGATAAATATCAAGGTATTTTTCCTTGCCCAATTCGAGAGCTAATTGTAAATCCGGTTGAGCTTCTCCGTCGGCAAGGAAAGTATTGCGCCTGCCATTGTTAACCAACCATTCTTTTAACCTGACATAATCTGTTCTTGTCTCACGGAAAGGTTCCTCAATCCAGTACAAAGGAATATTTTCAATTCCTTTCAGATAAGAAATAAAGTAATCTACGGTGAATGCATCATTACCGTCAACCAGGATATCACAATCGGGAAAATTTTCGTAAATCATTTTTGTTACCTCGATATCGGTTTTCAAACCTTCTTCTTTAGACATCCATTTCCCGCCACGACCGATCTTCACCTTCAATTGACGGTAACCGTAATTATAATCGAACCGGCAGTTTTCCAACACTTTACCCAATCCCGACGGATTATTTTCGGGTTCCATTTCATCAAAATAAATCATTCCGGAATAACAGGCCGTCAGTATCGGTTTTTTATTTCCACTAATCAACTCATATACCGGCTTATTCAGGATTACCCCGCCTAAGTCATGAAGACAAAAGTCAAATGCGTAACAATTTTCGTCTAAAGTTCCTTCGGATGGAGAAAACAATTCGGAGACTTTTTTCCCTTTGATCGTTTCGAATATTTCTTTCGCTTTCTCGCGATTACCTCTCAATAAGCCTAGTCCCTTGGCCCCTTTATCTGTTATAAGAGTACAGAAAGTAACTCTTGGCCCTGTACCATGAACTCCCAACCGGGAGTTTTTTCCGACTAACCTGGGGTATTTTAATTGAACATCCGTAAAATCAATTCCCTGTAATTTATGATATGCCAATTCTTCATTATCCGATTGACTATTAAACAGAAACGAACTATCGGCCGAAACTACTGCCGGGATGAATGCAGAGGCAGATCCTGCAGTTAATGATTGTAAAAAAAATCTTCTATCCATGATATTCTTTTTTGTTATATTATTCATTGATTTATCTTATCTTTTCTATTTTGGAAAATAAAATATCACTCACTCCCGACATCTGAACTCCAATCAGGGCATAAAGTACCGATTCCGTACGAGCGCTTAAATTCATTTCAATTAAGATATTACTTACGTCTTTCGGATTTGAGATACTCACTCGGGAAACAGAGCTTACATCATCGACAAAAGCGGTTTTATTTATGATAAGGAATACGGAAGTAATCGTCCTTCCTGCAGTTATCTGTTCCAGATTGCAAGTTGCTTTTAAATTATTACCGCTTACGGTGAAAGATTCATTCCGAATCAGATAATAAGGAGTTACAGGATATTCACAAGCCGTCGATCCTTTTACAGTAATAATCACCGTATCCCTTTTATTTACCCATGGACCGTTGTTATCCCGGTGTATCAACTTATAAACTCCGTCAAATAAAACGGCCTGAAAAGATCCGTCCTGTGTTACACACACAGGGATAGACGTTTTCAGTTCATACCCATCCTGATATAACTGCATCTGGACTTTCTCTGCAGTTCCTCTTACTCCTATACTTTCTCCATTGTAAGTCACTTTCCCGTACAAAACGGATTGAGGTTCATCGTAGTTATCTAATCCGCATCCATAAAACAGAAGCGAAGGAAACAGGATACTTAATATAAATGCTATTTGTTTCATTTTTATTGTATTTAAAAGATTATTGGAAAGGGTTCTTCACAATCTTCGGGTTTTTGTTTATCCAAGCCTGATCAATGAAATTGTAATAATTCGACAATTGAAAATACCTGGGATAAGTGGCCATATAGGCTTTTTTCTTATCAAAAACCCATTTACCATGAGCAGAATGACCCGGTTGATTGATCACATACGGGAAAAGAACATATTGCACCGCATCCGGATTATTACTGTCACCATTCCAGATTTTATGAGCCAGCCTCCATCGTTTCAAATCCCAATACCGTTGATTTTCAAAAGCAAATTCGACTCTTCTTTCTTTAACAATATCATCCAGAGAGATTGAGGTGAGATTCTGAATTCCGGCCCTGGCTCTGACTTCATTAATGTACTTCAGCGCCTTATCCGGCTGATTCAACTCCACTGCAGCCTCAGCAGCCATTAAAAGGATATCGGCATATCTGAACCGTACAAACCAGACCTCACTTCCTCGTCCACGTGTTCCGGACGATGCCAATTCATCCATAAACTTACGGATATTAAATCCGCTTTTATTTGTATTATTGTCATTGTTTGCAACAGGTCCGTTCTCCGAAGTAACTACATTACCTTCACTATCGACACTCCCGACCTTTCCGACTTCGTCTGTCCACGCTCCATCTTTCAGGTATTTTCGCCCGGCCTGATAGTTGATCACTTTCCCTCTGAAACTTGAACCCGGATAAATAACCGTTCCATACAACCGGGCATCTTTTCCGGCAAAGATATCTTCCGGTTTATCATAGAATAGATACTCTCCCCTTTCATCAACCGTTTTCAGTTGTCCGTTACGATTATTCTGATATTCAAATGCTTCGACCAAGTTCAGGATGGGTGTTACTACTGTTCCATCCATATCCTCCTTAACTGAAATCGGAATATTCAGGGTTGTAAACTGATGAGTTAATCCCGGATATTTATAATCAACCGCCCAGATAACTTCCGTATTATTTTCTTTGACAGTAACTGCCTCATAAAAGTTTAATCCTTTATTGGAATTATTGTTTTGCAATCGATATTTTCCTCCCTGCATAATTTCTTCCGCAGTATTAAGAGTTATCGTATAGAAATTTGAGGCCTTATCAAATGGAATTCCGACTTCTTTTCCGGTTGTTTCGACAGGTTGATCCATTTGTGCATTATACTTTGCAATGGACGCAGCATAAAGAGCGGCTTTTGCTTTGAGCGACAAAACGGCCCAACGATTGGCTCTCGCCGAATTAGCAGTTTTCTCAACAGGAAGTTTACCGGCTATCTGCGTACACTCGTCAATCACGTAATTGTATAATTCCTCTTCTGAAGAACGAGGATATTGTAGTGTTTCAACATCCATACCGGCACCATATTCAAGCACTTCATCTCCAACAATGGGTACACCACCAAGGCAACGTCCCATATTGAAATAAGTCCAAGCCCTCAGGAACCGGGCTTCTCCTTCCAACACCGCTTTTTCTCCTGCCGTCAGATTTGAACCGGCAACACTTTCAAGGAACTGATTGATATTCCGGATCAGTGCATAATCGTAAACACGCCAAAGATCACTTGCATAATTTTGAGTCTGGTCCGGACTTCCATCCGATCTGCAAGCCTCATCCAAATAGATGTAGGCGGAATTATTCGTGATAGACTGTCCCCACCCGACCCTTCCGTACAGGTTTGCAAGTACGGATTGTATCATATTGGGATCACTGAACACGGCATCATCCGTCAACAACTGATCCGGTTCCCGATCCAAAAAGTCAGAACAAGAAACAGACAGGAAGGACAATAAGATGATAAAAATAATTGAATTATATGATTTCATATGTGTATAATTTGTTTTTTAATGGTCATATGGAACTCGCATGATCATTTTCTTTGCTTTACCAAAGGATAATGCTCGTTTCATGATGCTTTAAAATTTAAGTTTAACGCCCAGATTAACAACTCGAGTAGTTGGATATTGAACCCCTGAAGCCGATGTAATTTCAGGATCTATCCCTTCGATATTAGTCAGATAAAATAAATTCTGTCCTGAAAGATAAACCCTCAATTCTCTCATCTTTACGCTTTTCAGTAGATTTGACGGAACATTATACCCGAATTCAAGATTACGAAGTTTAATATAATGAACATTTTTCCTCCAGAAGGTACTATTCCAATAATTACTGTGGCTATTGTTCCCTGCAATCATGGTCGGATATTTGCCCGGAACCAGCGGACTATCAGGATATGCAATATCCGATAACATCCATTGATTTCCGAGAGTGTATTGAGGGGAGTTTCCTCCATTCAGGAACGGAACCCTTAATTCCCGGTCCTGTGTCCAAGTTGCATAGGCAGAACCTGTAAAGTCGAATGCAAGATCAAAATGATTCCACTGCAAGGCAAAATTCAAACCATAATTCAATAAAGGCAAAGCTTCCTCTCGATATCCTACAGGTCTCAAGTCCATGGAATTTATGATTTTATCTCCATTAACATCTTTGTATTGAATATCTCCGGGGCGAATTGTTTTATTCCCTTGTCTGTCATTGTCAATCGGATAATTGGCTATTTCTTCCCAGGATTGGAACTGCCCGATCGCTTCATAAGCCCAATTGATGGAATTATACCGTTCATTCTGAGAATTCCGGTATTTATCCCATGAATTCCCGAAACGCGGTTTGTATTGATGCCAGTCATAAAGTCTCGAGTAAGTAAAGTTTCCTCCGATAGAATATTGAAATGTTCCGGCTTTATCATTCCAGATCAAGCTTCCGTCCATTCCCCTTTGCATATCCGAGTTGATATTTTCATTCGGCAGACTGAAACCTGCTTCAGTAGGTATTTGGACATCGTATCTTGCTGCTGGTAATCCTGTACGCATACGATTAAAATAATCCAGAGATCCGTATAATTTGTTTTTAAAGAAACCAATGTCCATACCCACATCCAAGATTTTAGCCCTTAACCATGAGATACTGACAACAGGTAACCCTTTTGCTTCCGCTCCGGTGTAATATTCACCATTAATCACAGCGCCTGTTTTGTTGTAGTTATAGCCCGACATATAATCGAAGGCCGAATAACCGGAAACATTATCATCGCCCAATAACCCGTAAGAAGCCCTTAATTTGAGACTACTGAAGACCGGTGCGATCTTACTATCGCTACAGAATTTTTCTTCCGATATCCTCCAGCCTATCGATGCCGAAGGGAAGAATCCCCAACGATCGCCCGGAGGGAACTTCCACGACCCGTCGTAACGGGCAGCGACTTCCAACAAATACTTTTGGGCATAATTATAATTGACTTTTCCGATATAACCGATTCGGGCTTCGGTTCTGTCTCCATAATCAGAGAATGCATCTATAGCGGTATAATCAATCAAATGAATTGAATTAGATGCCGGTATAGCATGAATATTAAACTCCGGATTAATTCTTTTAAACGTTTCACCACTTAACACGGAATTGATTTCGTGTAAATTGATTTTCCTGTCGTAAGTCAATTGAACCTGGGTTTTAATCTCTTCTTTCATATAAACATTCCTCGTTCTGAAAGGATTATTCATCGAAAATGCGACCGGGTAAGTATCCGTTTTTTCATCATAACTATACAACTTATAGGTATATTCCTGAATATTTGCATATTTCTGAGAAAGAAAATATGAAAAGAGTCCCTTCAATTTCAATCCCTCAAGGACCTCATATTCCGCATCGAAATTCAATTGCCCTACACGGAATTTTTCTTCCGACCTACCAGAAATTTTATAATTAAGTATCGCAAAATTGGTATCTCCGGAAGAAGAGGTCAAAGCCGGATAATTAGGATTATCATTCGCATAAGGGCGTACAGTCGGGAGGTTCTTATAAGCTGCAAGGAAAGGAGCCTTGATATCATCACCCGGGACGGCAGGGTTTTCCTTTCCCTCAATGCGTCCGTTCATAGTCGCCCCGATTTTGAATTTGTCCGTAATTCTTGATTCTACAGAGATCTGAACATTCGTCCTGTTGAAATTTCCATAATTCTGAATCACAGACTCTTGCGTCGTATTACTCAGACCGACATAATAGTTTATCTTATCGGAACCTCCGGAAACATTTGCTCCGATATAATATTGAGGGCCGGTTTTAAAAATATAATCATACCAATCAAACGGAACATATCCTTTTTCCGTACCTTGTTTCCATTTTGTTAAATCTTCCATGGTAAATCTCGGTTTGGAGCCTGTAATTACATCCGATTGGATATAACCTCTCACATAAGTTTCCGCATCGGCAGGAACCGGATATTCCAACATTTTCTGCCATCCGTAGTGAGCATTGATTGAAACCGTATTGACTGTTTTCAACTTTCCTTTTTTCGTTGTCACGACAATAACACCATTAGCAGCCTGTAATCCGTAAACAGCAGCAGAAGCGTCTTTCAATACAGTTAACGACTCAATATCGTTGTAGTCAATATTATTAAACTGACCTTCATTTTGTTGTACTCCATCAATTACATATAAAGGGGTTCCCATATTACGGATATTGATCATTGTTGTAGATCCCGGACGACCGTCTGGTTGCCGGGTATTCAATCCGGCAATTTTCCCTACCAACGCCCCTGAAGTAGTCACTGCTGAAGACCGGACAAGGTCATCTTGCGCCAGGGTAGAAATGGCGCCGGTCAAAGAAGCTTTTCTAATTCCGGTTCCGTATCCGGTGACGACAACTTCATCCATTAAGAATACATCCTCAACCATAGCAACAGAAATATCCGTCTGGTTTTCAACAAGGATCTCCACCTGTTTGTATCCTATATACGAGAAAACCAATACAGCTCCCCGACCTGGAATATCAACAGTATATTTTCCATTCCCATCCGTTGTCGCTCCGATAGAAGTTCCTTTTACGGAAACATTGACACCCGGTAAAACAACCCCGAACTCATCTTTTGCGACCCCGGTAATTGTTCTTTGTTGCATGACATCTTTAGGTGCAATTACGATCAATTTTTCGTCGAGAATACGATAGCCCAGGTTCGTATTGGCAAACATATCATCGAGTACTTCCCGCACGTTTTTCTTATTTACGTTTACATCTACTTTCCCATTCAGATCGGAGAGATCATCACTAAACAGAAAAGATAATTCACTTTGATTCTCAATTTCCTTGAATACCTCTCGCATTGGTACATTATTCAGGCGTAGATTCAAGGAAACTGTTTGCGAATAACCATTAGCCAACCCTTGGAAAGTGGCAATAAACAGTAGTATTCCCGATAATTTCATAATTGTATAGACTTTTTTATGTCCCTTCTTTGCGGAAAGGACCTTTTGAATAAAGAATATTTTCATATCTTTGCATTGGATTAAAGTTAATAATGGCATAACATTCAAGGCTTGTTTGTCGCAATTATTGAGTTATGCAGTTGAAGCTTTAGAACCGACCGGAATATGCTACCACATATTCCGGTCTTTGTTTTTTTACATTCGGATTATTTCATAGGCATATTGATTTTATTTGTTAATAATCTGTTTATTTAGTTACTTTATAATTAAAATTTCTGTTTATCGATAGGGTAACCTGTGTTCCATCTATTTTATACTGTATGGGAGATGTCATGGAAATCGCCTTAAAAACCTGATCAACAGGCATTTCTTTTAATGCTGCCGTATAGCTGTACGATTTTATTTTTTCATCTGCAAAATGTATTGTCACATTGTAGCGACGTTCCAACCGTTTGGCTAAAATTTCCAAAGGTTCCTTATCAAAAACCAAACGATTATCCTTCCATGCGGTAATATTCTTGATATTCACATTTTTTTCTACATTCAAACCTTGATCTTCTTTTATATCTTGCGAATTCGGAGAAGATGAGACATCAGACTTCGATACCATTTGTTTTTTAACTGAGGGCCGGTGTATCACAACGGTCTGATTAGGAATAACATTGATGAACTTATCCGGATCATTGTTAGATGAAATACTGATTGCTCCCCTATCCAGAGTCGTTTCAGCCAATTCATCATCCGGATACGATTTTACATTGAAGGCCGTACCATAGACTTTGATTTTGAATAAATCCGTTTTCACGTAAAAAGGGACTTTTTTATTTTCCACCACATCGAAATAAGCTTCTCCTTCCAGATAAATTTCCCTGGAAGAAACCCCAAAATCATTATTATAATTGATTTTAGATCCGGCATTGATCCAAACTTTAGAACCATCAGGTAAAATAACCTGAGATTTAGAACCATAAGGGACTTCTACCGAATTTTTGAGAGAAGCCATTGCCGATTTAGAAGAAAATTGAAAATGATAGAAATAGAAAAAAGTCGAAAAACCGAGTATCAATAAAATAGAAGCGGCGTACCCTATTACCTTAATATAACGGCGGGCTTTATCCAATTTTTCATTCAATTCCACACTCTCGATTTTCAATTTTGTTCTATATCCTCCGTCTTCCAGTCTATCCTTATCAAAATTTATCGTTCCGCTCAGCAACCAGATTTTTTTGTATCCGGCAAACAAGTCCCGGTTCGTTTCATCTCTTTTTATCCAATCAAACAATTCCGCAATTTCTTCTTCTGTAATGGTTTCCGACAAGTACCTTACAATTAAATCTTCAATATGTTGTTTGTATTCTTTCTCCATTTTTTATTCTTTTTATATAATTATTACGTTTAACCTGCAATTAACCCTAAAGGTAATTTTAAAATAATACCTTTGCAGTTGTATCTTGTTGTTTTTTGTATATGATTAATACGACTGTCTCTGGACATATGACCTACGATGATCTCTTTTTGAGATTTTATCCGGAACTGTGTGTATATGCGGAAAGCTTCATCTCAAATCGTTTCATCGCCGAGGATCTGGTTCAAAATGTTTTTGTAAATATCTGGATAAAAAAGGATGAACTTATCTTTGAAAAAGCTCTGAGTTCTTATCTGTACAGATCCGTACACAATGCCTGTATCCAACATTTGAGGCATATACAAATAATAAACCGGAACGATGCCCATATACGGGCCAAACTAGAAGAAGGAGAACTTATAGACGTTTCTATAATCAACCTGTCTCTGGACCCTGCCGAAAGAAGTGAAATCCTTTCTCTATATGAAAAAGCAATAGACCTACTCTCCGGAACAACAAAAGAAATTTTTTTGATGAGTCGTGAAAAGGGAATGAAGAATCAGGAAATAGCCAAACGGTTAAACTTGTCGGTCAAATCAATAGAATATCATATTTCCAGGGCCTTAAATATTTTTCGAAAGGTATTCAAGGACTATTTAACGGTATTACTGGTTTTGTTTTTCAGACAATGACGACTTTGTGTTATTCCGCAAATAAACAACACGCCGGTCAAAGAGACTTCATAAGTTATGCATACCCTTTTCATTACAATATTAATTAAAAAATTTTGGTATATTCGGGAATAATTATTACATTTGTAATTGGTCTTTTAATATATAACATATCATGAAGGATAATTATTGCGTAATCATGGGCGGCGGAATAGGAAGCCGCTTTTGGCCTTTCAGCCGGGAAACAATGCCGAAACAGTTTCTTGATTTTTTCGGAACCGGAAGATCCCTCTTACAGCAAACTTTTGATCGTTTTAATCAAATTGTTCCTACCGAAAATATATTTATAGCAACCAACGAATTATACAAAGATTTGGTTAACAAGCAATTACCAGAATTAAAAGATGAACAGATCTTATTGGAACCCACAAGAAGAAATACCGCTCCATGTGTTGCTTACGCTTCTTACCGGATCCGTGCCATCAATCCCAATGCGAATATCGTCGTAACTCCTGCGGATCACCTGATTCTCCAGGAGCATCATTTTCTGAAAAATATTCAAACAGGATTGAATTTCGTAAGTAAATTTCCCTCATTACTCACACTCGGGGTAAAACCCAGCCGGCCTGAAACCGGTTATGGTTACATACAAACAGACGATGAAGGAAATGATCGGATACAAAAAGTCAAGGCATTCACTGAAAAGCCCAATTATGAACTGGCCAAAGTTTTTTATGAAAGCGGAGAATTTTATTGGAATTCAGGAATTTTCGTATGGAATGTCAACGCCATTCTCGATGCATTCAATAAACACATCCCCGACATTACCACACGTTTCGACCAAGGGTTGGAAATTTTCAACACCGGAGACGAGAAAAATTTTATCAATGAAATCTATCCTTTACTTCAAAATATTTCCATAGATTACGGCGTCATGGAAAAAGCCGATAACGTTTACATGCTTGTTGCCGATTTCGGATGGTCGGACCTGGGAACATGGGGAGCTCTATTCGATTTATCGGAAAAAGACCATGAACACAATGCCATACTCAAATGTAAATCGGTGTTTTACGAAAGTAAAGACAATCTGGTAGCTCTTTCCGGAGAAAAACTGGCCGTGATACAAGGACTGGAAGATTATATCATTGCCGAATCGGATAATATCCTGTTGATTTGTAAAAAATCGGAAGAGCAACGAATCAAACAATTCGTAACCGATGTCAACATGAAATACGGAGATGAATTTGTATAACTTTTTCAAAAGGAATACTTACTTTTGCGTCCGTAATTAAATTTCAAAGTTATACTATGACTGAAGATTTGAAAAATATTATCCGTAAAGAAGCGGATGCTATTTTGAATATTCCTTTGACAGACGCCTACGAGACTGCCGTAAATCTGATTGTAAAACAAGTACATCACAAAAAAGGCAAACTGGTAACAAGCGGTATGGGAAAGGCCGGACAAATAGCTTCCAATATAGCAACCACATTCAGTTCAACCGGAACAAGCGCTTGCTTTTTACATCCGAGCGAAGCTCAGCATGGAGATTTGGGTATCCTTCGTGAAAATGATCTGATGCTATTGATTTCCAATTCCGGAAAAACCCGCGAAATCATCGAGCTAATCGATTTGGCCCGGGTGCTTATTCCCGACATTCATTTTATCGTAATCACCAGTGATGAAAACAGTCCTTTATCGAAAGGCGCCGATGTTTGTCTGCTGACAGGAAACCCCCAAGAGGTTTGCGCCCTAGGATTGACCCCTACTACTTCTACAACGGTAATGACGGTAATCGGAGATCTTCTGGTTGTCGAAACAATGAAAAAAATCGAGTTCAATGTATCGGACTATGCTAAACGCCATCACGGGGGGTATTTAGGAACAATTTCCCGGGAACGACAAAACAAAGAATAGATTATGAGAAAAGTAATCGGTATCGGAGAAACAATTTACGACATTATTTTTAAAAATAACCAACCCCTTAAAGCGGTTCCAGGAGGCTCTACCTTCAATTGCATGGTGTCCCTGGGACGATTAAATATTCCTGCGCTTTTTGTCAGTGAAACCGGAGACGATAAAATCGGAAATATGATCAAAGAATTTATGAAAGACAATAATCTTTCAACCGAGTTTATTGATTTCTTCCGCGACGGAAGCTCTCCCATAGCACTCGCATTTCTGGACGAGAAACATGACGCCGAATACATGTTTTACCGGAATTTTCCGAAAAAAAGATTGGATATTGATCTTCCAACCATTCAAACCGACGATATCCTTGTTTTTGGTTCTTATTTTGCACTAAATCCCCTGTTAAGGGATAAAGTATCGTCAATATTATTAAGTGCCTGTGACAAAGCTATAATCTACTATGACATCAACTTCAGGAAGGCACATGCTTACGAACGGAATAAACTGATGGCTTCTTTCCTTGAAAACTTCGAGAATTCTACCATTATCCGCTGCTCGGAAGAAGACCTGGAAACCTTGTATCCCGGCGAAAGCATCGAATCTGTTTACCACAACAGAATTTCTTTTTATTGCAAGAATTTTATCGTAACCAAAGGGAGTAAAGGGGTATATCTGAAAACGGCAACCATTGAAAAATCTTATTCTGTTGAACCTCTCGAACCCGTGAGTACAATTGGAGCCGGAGATAATTTCAACGCCGGAATTATATATGGTTTAATGAAATACGGGTATTCTCGAGACGATATCAACCATTTAAAAGAAAAAGACTGGGATAAGCTCATTTCTTTAGGAATCCAATTTTCTTCCGAAGTGTGTATGTCAACCGATAATTATATTTCAGGAGATTCAATTATTTCACTTTGAATCCTTTAATAATAAATAATGACGAGAGAACGGATTCGTGCAAGCCTTCACTGTACGCGACTTTGCTGACAGGAATTTAAAACTTCAGAGAAAATAAAATTCATTTTCAGGCACAAAAATAAACGTTTTTTCCAACAAACAGGATGATCTGTGCAAAATGCTGTATATTTGTCATTCTAAAAAAGGCTGTAAAACTCATAACTTATGTCTACTGAAACTACTTATTACAATCTAACAATCATCCAAGTAGCTGAAAAACTCAACACTTCTCCGGAAAACGGACTGAGTAAAGAAGAAGCTAAAAAAAGGCTTGTAATCTATGGTTACAACGAATTCGAAAAAAAGAAAAAGAAAGGAATTTTTTACAGGTTCATGCAGCAATTCAAAAGTTTCATGATTATTGTACTCCTGATAGCTGCTATTATATCCGGAATTGTCGGATACATGCACGGAGAAGGTTTCACCGATGCAATAATTATTCTATTCATTGTAATCCTGAATGCTGTTATCGGAACAGTTCAGGAAACAAAAGCCGAACAGTCGCTTGAAGCCCTGGAAAAAATGTCCGCTCCACATTGCAAAGTCACCCGGGACGGACAGACGGAAATCATCGAATCCCGCGAATTAGTCCCCGGAGACCTTGTTACTTTGGATACAGGAGATTCTATCCCGGCCGATCTGCGTCTCATCGAAGCGATCAATCTGAAGATACAGGATTCCGCATTGACAGGGGAATCTGTCCCGGAAGAAAAATTTACGGAAGTAATCGAACAGGAGAATGTCCCCTTAGGAGATCGGGACAACCTTGGGTTTTCTTCAAGTATAGTGACTTACGGACGGGGTAAAGGAATTGTAACCGGTACCGGAATGAATACGGAAGTCGGTAAGATTGCCGCTATGATTCAATCGGCGCCCGAAACTCAAACACCTTTACAGGAAAAATTGGATAAACTCGGTAAATTCTTGGGAATAGGGGCCTTGATTATTTGCATCATTTTATTTATTGTCGGCGTCCTTTACGGTAAAAATATGATGGATATGTTCATGACTGCTGTGAGTCTGGCAGCTGCCGCTATTCCCGAAGGATTACCAGCAGTTTCAACTATTGTTTTAGCTGTAGGAGTACAACGCCTGGTGAAGAAAAATGCTATCGTACGAACACTCCCTGCCGTTGAAACTCTTGGGAGCACTACAGTTATCTGTTCCGACAAAACCGGAACATTGACACAGAACCGGATGACTGTTGTTAAAATTTACGTCAACGGGTCTATTCTGGATATTTCCAAAGAAACCGGAGAAAGTAATAATGAAACCGATGCTTTATGGAGATCTTCAATTCTGGCAAACGATGCCAAACTAAGCTACGATCACAATTCATGGAAAACATTAGGAGATCCGACAGAAACCGCTTTACTGGATGGCGGAATTAAATACCGGCTAATTAAGGGCGAATTGGAATCGAAATTTCCCAGAGTTGCTGAAATTCCGTTCGACTCGGAACGGAAAATGATGACTACAGTCAACAAAGATGAAAACGGAAGCCTGAATATTTATACCAAGGGAGGGCTTGATGAAGTTTTGAGCTGTTGTGATCATATTCTTATAAATGGCCAGGTAAAAGCTTTGACGGAAGAGATGAAGACGGAAATCCGGAAAGCCAATACGGATATGGCTGAAAAAGCCCTTCGCGTATTGGCTTCTGCAATGAAAAAAATCCCGGAACTTCCGGATAAAGTCGCACCTTCCACATTGGAAAAAAATCTGATTTTCATCGGGATGTTGGGTATGATTGATCCTCCACGGGAAGAAGTGAAAGAAGCCGTTGAAAAATGCCGGACTGCAGGAATCAAGCCTGTGATGATTACAGGAGATCATAAAATCACAGCTAAAGCAATTGCCATGGATCTCGGAATCCTGAATCCGGGAGAAGAATCCCGGACAGGAGCCGATGTTGAACAAATGCCGGATGATGAATTGTTGAAAAACATCCATTCCATCGCGGTATATGCACGTGTATCTCCCGAAGATAAAGTACGTATCGTAAAAGCATTCCAACAGTCCGGGGAAATAGTGGCAATGACGGGTGATGGAGTAAACGACGCTCCGGCACTTAAATTGGCCGATATCGGTTGCGCTATGGGTATTACCGGAACCGATGTTTCAAAAGAAGCTGCCGACATCGTCTTAACCGATGATAATTTCGCTACTGTAGTAACTGCAGTGGAGGAAGGAAGACGCATTTATAACAATATCCTGAAAGCCATTCAGTTCATGTTATCCACCAACATCGGAGAAATTGTCGTGTTGTTTCTGGCAGTATTGGTAAACTGGGTTTCTCCACTATTACCAATTCATATCCTTTGGATCAATCTGGTGACCGACAGCTTGCCGGCTTTATCCTTAAGTGTTGATCCGGCAGATTCGGACATAATGAAACGCAAGCCGGTCGATTCCAAACAGGCGATTATGAATAAAGTATTTGCAACCAGGATTTTCCTTCAGGGAACAATGATTGGAATATTGTCATTAACTGCTTATGTGATTGGAATGTACACTTCAAATGATGTTCGGAATCTTGGATTCACGGATTTTATAAGTCAGATGTCATCTTTACCGAATGTGATGGCCGCTCAAACCATGACATTTGCAGTACTG
>JAITTA010000226.1 GCA_031287395.1 Dysgonamonadaceae bacterium
ATGTTCTATCTGCTCGGGCTCCTTTCCCGGAACATAGCAATCGAACCCCACAATATCGACATAATCATCTCCCGGATAACGTTCCAGAAACATTTCTTTATTGTCTGTTTCGGAAGGAGAATAAGCATAAAGCAGATTATGTACCTGTTTTTTATCCCGGAGGTATTCGACCGTCATGATCCAAAGCCGCTTGTATTCGTCCGGAGTACATTGTTCACGACCCCACCAAAACCAATTGCCCGTATGTTCATGGTACATACGGAAAATAACAGGGATTCCTTCCCCCCTATCGTCTTTCAATCCGGAAAAGAATGCCGCTAAACGATCCAGCCACAACAAGTATCCGACATGATTATCACCACCGGGAAGTATGCTTCCTACTACAAAATCCTGCTTGCAGTCCCAAGCCGTATTTCCTGTGACAATATTGTCGCCATGCCAACTGAAACTATTGATGGATCCCCTTCGATGAACCTCTTCAACATAACGTTTCATATCCGAAAAACAGATGGAATCCAGATTAAAATCAGCACCGATTTCCACATGTCCCAACTCCCAACCAACCAAAGCCGGATAATCTCCGCAAACATCTTTTACATCCGATTTATCTTTAACCCGATACCAATTATGACCATACGCAAGATCATCCTGATGACCGAATAAAATTCCTTTTTCCATCAAAAGTTTCAAACGATCATAAAAATCTTTGGTCTCCTTTGTTGCATTTTTATCCACAATCGGCCGGGTTGGTATTTCATTTGGAGTAAATTGTGCATTTACCACCATATTAAATACTAAAAAGAAATAAATAAATGTGATTCGCATATTTTTTCATGTTATATGTTCTACGTTGTACGTTTTTACACATAATAAAAACATACAACGTAGAACGTAGAACTTATTCTTTAGGCATAATCCTGAAATTATCAAAACAAATATCAATAGATTCGGATATTCCTCCTGCAATATTGATTTGAAAACCGACATGTCCGTTTTCGTGAGGGAGATCGGACTCTTTTTTCCCGTTCATTATCACTTCCAAAGGAACGGTAATCGTTTTCCATTTTCCATTGGTATTGAATTCCACAATCCTCCAAGGTTCCCAGTACCATCCTGTCTGGAATATCAATCCGATTCCCTTGGTCTTAAGCGGAGTCAAGGTCAAAACTTCAAATTTATAATTGTATTTTTCCGGGTTATCGAAATAATCCTTCCCATCAAATACCGGATACCAGGAAGCAAGGAAATCAAACCATTCCCATGAGCCTAAAGTTTTGGTAATGCGCGTATACAACCCGCTACATGGTTTCGGATCTTCAGGTTTTGAACCGTCGGTAAACCAATTCTGACCGGTCCATCCCTGATAATGGTCAATATCCTGGAATATTCCACGATCATCTTTATATCGACCCGGAGCATACAAATCGGCTGCGTCGCCGACCATCCGGATCCTATCTCCCTGAGCAACTCCCTGAGGTACAATTACGGAAACATATTCTGCTGTAGTCGTATCTATTTTAGCTTCTATATTTCCAAAATAAACCTTTCCCTTTTCATTTGTAATTTCATATAAGTCGAAATTAAGCCCATTGATATTGACCGTATCTCCTACCGCAGCATATTCGTTGTCAAGTCCCGTAAGAACCAATGGGGGAACATTAACAACCAGAGGCGCCGTAGTTTCTCCCAATTTGGTTACCACCTTCACCTGATTGTTGACAGATGTGGGAATAACACGGGGAATCGGTAAAGTAATGCGGTCCCGGAGAGCATATACGGTCGATAAATCGACCTCCACGTCATTGAATGTGATCGACTTGATTCCGGTCAGATTATCTCCCAGGATAGCAATCATTTGGGCTAATTCACCCTCCACAAGGGGAGTTGTAAGATCGGTAGAGGCCGTAATTTTCGTGATTTTCGGAGGACCGTCGGACGATAACTTATCATCATATCCTTCATTATAATCTGCAATATTATCCTGGCATGCACTTACGAAAAAAGCAGCAGAAATAATGAACAAGGCTATATTTTTTAGTTTCATAATTTTTGTAATTATTATTTTAACAATTAACTCCAACCCGGATTGTTCTTAGTAATGCTCTTATTAGAATTCATTTCCGAAGCGGGAATAGGGAATAATTTGTGTCTTTCGTTCCTGGATTTATAGACACCCGACTCGTCGGTACCTCCTATAAAGTTCATTACATCAAGATAAATACCCCAACGAATCAAATCCCATCTGCGATCTCCTTCCAGAGCCAATTCCATAGCCCGTTCTTCCAATACGGCAGAACGGAAATCAACGATAGAACCTATATTATCCGGTCCCGTCAAAGTTTTAGGAGTGGCATTACTGCGCACCCTTACCTGATTCAAAGCATCCAAAGCGTCTTCGGCCGGGACTCCGTCAACCTCTGCCGCAGCTTCTGCGTAGATCAATACGACATCGGCATAACGAAGGAAAGGCCAGAAAGCATTCGAACGCTCGATTTTCTTATCGTCACGGTCATCGTATTTGGTCAGAAATGCCAGGAAAGCGGCATCGGTATTACACCTGTAAACCAAACCGTCGTTGAACGGAGCCGTCGGCGGCACCTGATTTCCACCATCGTCCGTGTATCCCACCGCCTTTTTTCTCCATTCTTCATTGTTCGGATAAAAAGATCCTAAATTCCATGTCCGGTCAAAATTACGAACCCAACGGTGTAACACCCCCTTCTCAACCCGGTAATCCTTACTTTCAAATAATTTATACCAATGATCACGACATCCGTACCATAATCCATTGTAGATATCGCCTGTAGCATCATATATCCCTGCATATCCTACGGAAAAGGTAATACCCCAACGACTATCATCGGAGACAGATTGCAGCGTCCAGATGTGTTCTTTTGAATTCCGGTTCTCTTTTTTCCAGAGGTCATCATAAGTCAACAGGCCGTAACTTCCATACACCCCATCTATCACCTGTTTGGCTTTATCTCTTGCCAACCTGTAATATTCCTTGTAGTCAAAAACATCATATCCTGCCACCTGTTCTTTAGAAAAAGTCCTTTCCACAGGATTGGTATATACCCTCGTACCGGCGTTCATTAAAAGAGGAGCTCCGCCTATTTTACTGTCCTGAGTCCCTGCGGGCATCGCTCCGGAAGCAATCGTAGCATACACTTTTGCCAGGAGTGAAGCTGCCGCTCCGGAAGAAGCTCTTCCGGGCACAAATTCCTTATCCGTATTTTTGTACATCATATCTTCGGCATCCGTCAGCAATTCAATAATATATGCATAAACATCTTTTACCGGAGAACGCGGAACATCGATGTCTCCGGTTGCATTAATCGATTCCTTACGAATCGGAACTTCACCGAACGCTCTGACTAACAAAAAATAAGAGTAAGCCTTCAGGAAATACAATTCACCCAGGATATTTTGTTTGTATCGTTCGGAAATATCCATTTTGTTGATATTTTCAATTGCAAAGTTCGCCCGGTGTATCATATTGTATGGTTTTTCCCACAAATAGGAAACCTGCTCAATTCCCTGAAAATTACCTGCACCAAGCTCCCTGAACGCCCAATCCGGACCGGAAATATAGTCACAATCGAATTCCAATACCGTAGGGAAAATATTCCATCTGAACATATCATCCAATAACTTGCTGTATGTTCCCATCACCCATTGGGTTGCTCCCTCATCGTTATTCGGGATGTCCTGCGGTTGTATAAAGTCGTATTTTTTCTCTACCAAGGCATCCTCGCAAGAAACCATTGGAAGAAATATACCGGCAAAGAATATCCAATATGTAATATTACAAAAATATTTTTTCATCTGTCTCTGTTTTATTTTTCATTAAAAATCCAATTTCAATCCAAGAGAATAAGTCCGGCTGCTCGGATAGGAATACAAATCCACGCCACGTCTGGAAGCATCTCCCGCAAACGCGTTGACATCCGGGTCATACCAACCGTAATCGGTGATAGTAAACAAGTTAGTTGCACTCACATAAATATGGATACTTTCAATGCCTTTCAATTTAGGTTTAAAAGTATATCCTGCATTGACATTCTTCAAACGAACGTATGAACCATCCTCGATATACCTGTTACTGAGTTTCCACTCACGGGTATACCCTCCGGAGATGGCTTTAGGCCATTTCGCATTTTCACGGTTTTCTTCCGTCCAACGGGTTTGATAAGCATCAACCGGAACATTAGCAATATTTGTCATCTTTATTTCAGTCAGGTTTGCATTAAAAATATCGTTTCCTACGCTACCCTGGAAGAAAAAACCGAAGTCAAATGATTTATATTTGAAGTTATTCGTAAATCCGAATACAAAATCCGGATTAGTATTTCCGATAATTACACGGTCGGCATCTGTAATCTGTCCGTCGCTATCAATATCCCGGTATTTGATTTCTCCGATTTTCGATTGAGCCATCTGGAGCGGAACTTTTGTTTCATCCGCATATTGGGGATCGGCTCTGACTTCGGCAATATTGTCATAAAAACCATCTTCCACATAACCATAAATGGCTCCGATCGGCATCCCGTTTCGTTGGATGAATACATTGTCTACCGCATACCACAGGCGGGTAGCAAACTGGTCTCCTTCCAATCCTCCGATTTTATTTTTGTTGAACGACAGATTGGCGTCGATAGTCCAGGTAAAATCACGCTGCATGACAGGATAAAATTTCCCCGTGATTTCCATTCCCCGGTTTTCAACCCATCCGGAATTTTGCCACATACTGGTAAATCCGCTGTTCGATTCTATTTTCACATTCTGAAGTAAATCGGTGGTCTTTTTATAGTATAAATCAACAGTAAACCCTATCCGGTCTTTTAAGAATGAAAAATCCAAACCGGCATTGTACTGATCCGTGGTTTCCCATTTCAAATCAGGATTCAGGGCCCCTCTCCAGTCCACTTCGGCAAAACCGCTATTCAGACTTCCTGCAATCGGATAATTTGCCGTAGCAAGAAAAGCCTGTGTCTGATAAGCATTAATTCCCTGATTACCGGTTTGTCCATAACTGAGACGTAATTTCAGATTATTGAATAAATTCAGGTTCTTAATGAATTTTTCTTCCGATAAGCGCCATGCAACAGCTCCCGAAGCAAATGTAGCATATTTATTTCCTTCGATAAACTTACTGGAACCGTCACGACGAACGGATGTCGTCAGGATGTACTTTCCATCGTAGGTATAATTTACACGGCCTAACATAGAAATCAGGCTGGTTTGTCCTCTTCCGCTCTGTAGCGGATCCAAACGCAGCGCCTGGCTCATATCATAAGCCTGTGTGATATCCGTCGGAAAATCACTGCCACTCATCGTCTTATTTCCATAGTTGGATACCTCATAGGTATACCCGGCTACAGCATTGATTGAATGAATTTTATTGAAAATCTTTTCAAATGCCAGAAGAGATTCGGAGGTAATTCCCAAATACCAGTTATCGCTTTGAGCTCCTCGTCCGTTTGTAGGAGGATAACCCTCATGAGTGAGACGGTTATAATAAGAATACCTGTTATTTCCCGAATAATTGACTCCGATATTTTCCCTGAATTTCAAGTAATCAGTGAATTTCAACTCTACATAAGAAGCTGCAAATGCATTATTTGTGAGTAATTGGTCCTTTGCGTTACGAACATAAACCGAAGGGTTGGCCGCCAGCCAGTCCAACTGGTTATTTTGTCCGGCTCCGAAATCAGGATCATAGGTCGGCGGAAATACCAGCGCCGAGCGGATCACAGCGGCTTCCGAAGAGTTCGTTTTGGAGAAATCGGTCACAGCACGAGTATAACTGATATTCAGGCCCACATCCAGCCAATTTCTCAGTGTACGGCCAATATTCGAACGAAAAGAATAGCGCTCATAACCCGAATTAATAATAATACCATTCTGTTTCAAATAATTACCGGAAAAGGAATACCATCCCTTATCACTCCCCCCGGATGTACTCAAGTTATACTCCTGGGAATAGCCGGTCTGGAATATTTCATCCTGCCAATCGGTAGAACTTATCATGGTCTGATTTCCATATTGATCAGTTCTCAAACCGGGATTAAGGAAATCTTCCGGTGACGGTTCGTATACTCCTGTATTAGTCAGCATATTATTATTCGCATCATACCGGTAAGACCAGATTCCCGGATAAGGAAGATTATAATAGCTTACATTATCATATTTTTCCCGGTTAAGAACACCTTCGTTCACATATTTGGCATAAGTAACAGGATCCAGGACATCGATCCTTTTTCCTATTTTAGAAACTCCGAAGTTGGATGTAAATTCAATTTTATCCACTCCTTTTTTCCCTTTTTTCGTTGTAATCAGAATGACGCCGTTCGCTCCACGGGATCCGTAGATCGCTGTAGCAGAAGCATCCTTCAATACTTCAATCGATTCGATATCATTCGGGTTGATATTCCCCAGCGGGTTAGAAGTCTGATTATTCCCGTTCTGCAACGAACTGGTCGGCGCTGAAGCGATATCATAAGGAATGCCGTCCAGAATATACAACGGCTGCGAATTCGTAGAAAAAGAATTTGTTCCACGGATGAAGATACTGACGCCGGCTCCCGGAGCTCCGTCATTCTGATTTACAACAACCCCGGCAAGACGCCCCTGCAAAGCATTATTAATGCTTGCAGCAGGGTTTCCTTTCAACATGTCGTCGGTTTTAATCTGACCTACCGAACCGGATAAATCCCTTTTTTTGAGTGTACCGTATCCTACCACTACAACTTCATCCAGATTAGTATTAGGAATAAGAGTAACATCAATCACATTCCGGTCGGCTGTAATTTCTCTTGATTCCATCCCGACATAAGAAAAAATCAGCCTGGCTCCACTTGAAACCGACAAACTGTATTTTCCGTCAATGTTCGTAACGGCTCCTACCGAAGAGTTCCCTTTTTGGGTTACCGATACTCCGGCAAGCGGCTCATTATCTTCAGAGGATCTGACAATACCCGTAACAAGAATATTCTGTTGGGCAAAAGCAAGATCTACAATGAAGAATAACAATAAAAATAGTAAAATTGCTTTTTGTTTTTTCATAAGTAAACAACTATTATCAATTAATCTAAAAATAAACCGGCCATCCTCAAAAGAGAATCCAGATTTTTCAGATGCAAATGTAGGCATAAAAGTATAACAATTTAGATATTTTTTTAACTAAATATGATACTTTTTCAACAATTCAAACAAAAATAAAAAGGAAAAATCAAGCAAAATAATACTTTTTCAACATAGTATTGATACTATTTTATCCACCTTCGCTTAGAAACTGTTTAAATTTTTCGCGAAAAGAATTTGAGAAATAAAAAGCATCTATTTCGATGGCGGAATTTTTGATAATAGCGGGCTATTTGATAAAATTCCCGACAAGAAATAGCCTTTTTAGACTCAAATAACTTCGTGGAAAAATTTTTAAACAGTTTCTTAAATTAATATTTTCTTTTTCGAATAATTTTCTCTGAATTCTTTCGGGGTACAACCTTTCCTTTTCTTAAATATCCGGTTAAAATTAGACAGGTTATTAAAACCGCATTCGTAACAGATTTCTCCTATAGAACGGGTTGTATCAACCAATAGCCGGGTAGCAACACCCAACCGGACCCCGTTCAGATATTCGACAAAAGTTCTGGAAGTTCGTTTTTTGATAAAACGACTGAAAGCAACTTCACTCATATTAACCAGGTTAGCTACATCCATCAACCGCACAGGCTTTTTATAATTTTCCTGAAGATATTCCAATACTTTTTTTATCCTGCGACTATCGGTTTCTTCTCCATTATTCGAAAATGAGGAACTGGACAAAACTCTTGCCATCGGATCTAACGATAATTCATACATCAATTGCATCAATTGCATAACAGAATAAAAACCGTTCTTTTCATCACCCAAACTCAGAATCACCGGCTTCATTCTCCGTACGGTATCAACAGGAAACGCCAGGCCATGTTTTGCTTTCTCAAACATTTCACGAATAGACCGAAATTGATTTCGTGAAAGGACATTTATAAAGAGATCTTTATGAAACTGAATTGTTATTTCTCTGATTTCCTGACTTTTACAACTTCCATTAATCCAGGCATGTTCCAGATTCGGCCCTGTAATCAGTACTAATTCCAGATTATCTATATCTTCAATAGAATCTCCAACGATCCGTTTAACACCTCTTGCATTTTCTATAAAATTCAGTTCACACTCCGGATGGAAATGAATCGGGTATGTAAATTCTTTCTTTATCCTGGAAATGTATATAAAACAATTCTCCGGGGCCAGCGGAGTCACTTCCCTCAAAACATGCGTGTTCGACATGGTCATTAAAAACTAAAGATTTATTCTCTTCATTTTTTCATTCTTCTCATCATTCCAGTGCTTCCTCCAGCCTGACAGTCTTTATAATATTTTCTCCCGTACCGATTCTATAGCCTTCGGAAAAGAACAACACCCCTCCATTTTTCGACAAGTAAAGCGTCAATGGGAAGTTGTCCTGAAAGTTGAGTTGCAAAGTATTGGAAACCGATTTTAGTAATGTACGTCCCGAATCAACCGTCCAAACGGTTTGCTTCGGCAAACCTTTGAAGGCTGAAGCATCAAAAGCAACAGATAATTTATCATCAGGAGTCATGAACACGATTCCCCCGTTCCATGCATCGAATTCCTGTTGCAAAGCCGGGAAATCCTGCAGGATGTGTTTCGAAGGTTCCTTATCCGGATCGATAAAACACAATACCAATCCCTTTCCGTTCGATAAATCCTTTAAAGTATTTTTATTCCCATCTTTCAACTGTACAATCGTATTCATATCTACAATGCCCATTACCTTGAGTTTACCGTCGACTTCCGGCATCTCAATATCCAGGACTTTCTTTTCATTCGCTTTCAATACGAAATAATCCGTAAATGTAGTAACGGAACCGTCATTGGCACGGCTGCCTGTCATCAAACGATAATATCCGGTATCTACGGATATTGTTGCAGGGTATGTCTTCAAAGCCGGATCGCCGTAATAATCCAACGGTACAAAATCGCCATCTGCAAATTTAGCAATTGTATATTGTATCTCGTATTGCGGTTTAATTGTATTTGCCGGACTATTTACAAACGTCACCTGTGCCTGCACGACAACCTCAGGGGAAGGAGCTTCAAACAAGGCATCCACCCATCTGTTTTTCTCAAAATATTGAGGTTTTGACGTGGATGGTTCCAAACGGGCAGGAATATTATATGTCCGGCAGGCAGCCACAAAAGCAATATCCCTCGAACGGGAATCGGAAATACGTAACTCCGCAACTCCAATAGGAGTAATCGCACAATTATAATAATTTTCGGCATCCATTATCCTGATATTCTTTTTCATCCAATCAATAATACCCGCAGGAGTTACCTCCTTTTTAGAAAACTGAAACTTTGCATTCAGGAAAGAACGCCAGGGCTTAATCAATTCAATACCAATCCGAGGCGACAATATATACTTAGATACAAAGTTTTTATCTTTGGAGTATTGCGAAGTAATTTCAGTTACGGTTCCTTCATTCAGATGATCATTCAAGTAAGCCTCAGGCGTATCCCGAAGATCTTTTTCCGACAAAGATGCCAGGAATTCAAATAAATAAGGATTCGTGCGATTCGTCTTCATAAAATTTGAGATTTCTTTCCAGTTTCCCTGAGACGAATGGAGGTATTTCCACACCAATTCCTGATCCAAACCGTTTTCTTTTGCCAAAACATTCGCCTGTTCCTGATTTATAAACGTAGCCATATAAGCATTCCTCACTGAATCCTCGTATGCAAATCGTCCGGCATTTTCAACGATTTTACTTTCATCAACCGGTTTGATTTTTTGTTCTACTGGAGGTACTAATTCCATTTTCTCATCATACGTTTCCCCCGGTTGATATTTTAACTCAACAACGATCTCATTTTGCCCGGAAGGAGCCTTTAGGTATCCGTAATATGCTCCCTTGTTCGCCCACACAACCAAGTCACCCAAACCCGTCAACAACGAAGTATTTCCCAAAGAATCGGTTTTTGATTCTGCTATCGGATAAATCTGGGCATAATTGTACAGTTTAAACCTCACATCAGCTCCAACAACCGGACGACCGGCCGTATCTCTTACATTCACCTTCAACTGACGGGTTGGAGCATAATTAGCCAACAAATTAATCTTAGAATATAAATTCGTTTCCAGATTTTTCTCTTCGGGACCACGATACAATCCAAAAACATTGGTATGTACCATCATAGCACGTTTTGCAGGGGCAGTAAACCAGGCTACATCTAATTCCGGTTCCGGTTCACAGGCGCCTATATAATGCCATTTCCCATCGACCCAGGCCTCAACCCAGGCGTGATTGTCGTCTGTGTGCGCCCACCGTGGCGTATAACACTGCCGGGCAGGAATACCTACGGCACGCAATGCCGTAGCAGTAAATGTGGATTCTTCGCCACAACGCCCCCAACCGGTGCGAACCAATGCCAAAGGAGCCGACGTCCGGCCATCCGTACCACGATAAGTCACTTTCTCATGACACCAATGATTGACTTCCAAAACAGCTTCTTCCATACTCATCCCGGAAATTCGATCTTTCAATTCGTCGAAAAAAACCATCCGGGCAGTATCCAGATTTTCATTGTTTACCCGGTAAACCAGTACAAAATGACGAAAAATATCTTCCGGTATTGTTTTTCCCCAGGAAAAATAATCACGGGCCTTCAGTGCGGCATTCACCTGATCCAGGAAAAATTTTCCATCATAATCGGCTAAATCACATAAAGGCATGTATGCATATAAAAACTCCAAAGCTTCCTGCTGTTCTACAGTCAACGTATTATCATCGAATACGGAAAGCATGGCTGCTTCCCTGTTTGTCAACAAACTCTGCCGGTGCAGAAATTGTTCATGTACCTGATCCCGGTACGTTTTATCATTCAAAAAATGCTTTTCCCTTTGAGTACAGCCTGTTAAAAGGATAAAAAACAGGAAAATCCGAACAAGTGTTTTCATATGCACATCATTTTATTTTTAAAGGTCATATGAAACTCGCGTCCGGTTCATGCTCTTTGGTGCATGTCTTGCAGGCTCGTTTCATACGTATATTTTTATTTTAAGCGGTTTTACCAACAACAAATATACGAAAAGTGAATCAAATGTGATCCGATTTTTTTATTATTAAATCATTAAAGTGTTAAATATTCTTAATAAATAGTACTATGTATTGCATAGAACTAAAATCATTATTATTTTTGCAAGAAATAATCATTATAATAAATACAAATAGTCATGAAAAAAATTGTAACAGCACATTTAGGAAACAAAGCATTTCAAATTGAAGATGATGCTTATGTGTATTTGAATAAGTTCTTATCTCTACACCGTAACGAACGTGAACTGGAAATTCAGGTTGCGAATTTACTAACGGAAAAATTAAACTCCGGAAAACAAGCTATCACCTACCCCGATGTAGTAGATGCCCTTTATCAATTGGGATTTTCTGCTTCTGAAATGCAACAGGAAGAGCAGCAAGCGAACAAAGAAAAGAAACTCTACCGTCAACCGATAGGAAAAAAACTTGGAGGAGTTTGTTCCGGATTAGCCGAATACTTCGATATAGATCCTACATTGGTCAGAGTTCTCTTTGTCGTTATATTCTTTTGGGGAAGCTTAGGCCTTTGGGCTTACTTGGCTTTGTGGATCATAATGCCGAACAAAACAAATTTTTCTTAGGGAGGTCATTCCGTCATTTCAAAAAAGGCCGTATTCATTACAAATACGACCTTTTCATCTATATTAGAAAAGAACACTATTCTTCTTCCCTTATAGTGGCAAATGCACGAGAACGTCCTGAAACAGCATGCGCTTTTTCAAAATCGTCCTTACTTCCAACCACTAATTTATCGTAGTCGCGCAAACCTGTTCC
>JAITTA010000126.1 GCA_031287395.1 Dysgonamonadaceae bacterium
GTAATGACAAGAAAATGCTCCTGGCGCCTATTATGATAGGACCGTGTAAGGGCATAAACATCGGCGGCGTTTTTTATAAAAATATTATTTTCACGCTTCATAAAATAATTCATCTTCCCAATAAATTCTTTGTTTCTTTTCAAAGTCATCTTTCCGAATAAAATAACCATCTTCAACTAAATGTTCCATCATTTTTCGCCTAATCTCATCACGCTTTTGTCTATCAAATTGATCCCAAAAATGAGATATATCACCTAAAACTTCTGTCGAAGAAAAAAAGAGCCGAACATAGGTAACGCCGTCAACGATTACTTCATTTTCCATTTCCTCTATGCTCCCCATTTTTCAACCACCTTGACAATCTCGCCTGCAAAATAACTCGCGGCATCCCAATTCTTATGCTCATACGCTTCACACCAATTCTTGAACACCCCCGCGCCACACCGCAGCCGATTTATTACAAGCGGACATCCATAACAATCGGCCTCTCCAAATAATGAACATAGAGGGCAACCCGCAGGAAGCTTAATGATTTTTAGCATGATATTTCCTGGTAAATCCTTTGTAGGATAATCACGCCGGTACCGCCATTTTATAAGTGTCAATTCCTTTGCTTCTATTTGGGTCATCAAAATGTCTCCACCAGGGACCGCAACACTTTCCGCCGTATCCGCCCTTCGTTTATTTTCGTGACTACTTCCAGTTTCCTTTCAGTAAAAAAATCGCAGAATAAAGAAACCGCGTAATAAGGTACATTTTCAAGGCAATGCTTCCCATCACAATTTCCGCAATATTTACAAATCTTGTCATACATCCGCACGGAAACGTCGGTCATATTCTCTCAACCTTACGGACATCTTTTATCCGGTATTTCAGAACCACTGTTTCACAAATACCGCAAGTAATACAGCTTACAACTGGTTCTATCTCTTGATGTATTACTTCTGTAGCCGGAGTCTGTACAGGAACATCTACCCATGCATTAGACTTTGATGTTCCGATTACTTTATGCAAATACATTTCATTTTCACATCCATATCGTTTCTGCTCTATTTCAGCATAATCACCAAATTCAAATACCTTAATCATTGTTATCCCCCTCATTTTCTTTCTGAAATTCGCTCATGCTCTTTGCCATCCTCTTTTCAGCGCATAGGCTATCAAATCATCCCGGGCTTCCTCTATCGTTTTCCTTGGCTTTAATGAAGCCCGTAGCCGGCGCAGTCCAAACTTTGTTTCCCGGGCGGGGAAATACCTGTCCGTCTTTTGGTCACACGCGATTATTATCCTTGATCCCCGGTTGTCAATTATCACCAGTTTTTTATTGCCGCGGGTTTTCAGCGTGCCCCTTTTCCGATCAGCTATAAGGACTCTTAATCTCGCGATACCCACGGAGATTTTTGTAATATCCTCATTTTTTGAGGAAAGCATATTCAGATGGTTTAATACGGCCAATTCTTTTCTCGAAACCAATATCAGGTTTTCCAGCTTAAAGTTTTGCCTGTTTCCATCAGCAAAAATAACCACATGGCCTTTCGGTACCGGGCCGTTTGCCTTTTCCCAGATAAGGACGTGTTTTCCCTTCCATCTGTTTTTCGGGGGGCCGCTTTTTTCCGCGTATTTAATCTCCACATATCCGTCAGCGTTAATCCGCTCGCTCCAAAGAGGCATGGTATTAAATGGCTTACTGCCAGGCTTAAACCATCCCTTTTCACTTCCCGGAGCGCAAACCCCCTTTCTGCCTTTGTTTGGTGGTTCCTGCCCTGGTTGGAATCGGCAGTCCCGGCCATTTTTCAGATTATACCTTTCGAGCAAGCATCTCATGGCATCCACAGTTATCGCGAACCGGAATTTCTTGTTAAACATTCTGGTTATCTCGGCATAGCTGCGACCTTTGACAATTCCTTTCAGAAACTGGATGTGGTGTGGCAGATACTTTTTCTCACGGGGAACTCCGCGGCCGTGGTTATTCCGTAGCCCGTGCCTGGTAAGCAAAGTTTTGATTGCCCCCGGGGTTGCCGATAAACCAAATCGTTCATTGAAAAGCCGCGTCACCTCTTTGCAGCTTCTTCCAACGATTTTTCTGCTGAGGAAACGTATATGCACCGGCATATATATTTTCTTCACTTGGGCTTGTCCTCTAGCATTGTGGGCATTCTTATTTTTCCGTTAGCATTGTCAGCTATCGTTTTTGCCTTGAGGAGAAGATTTGCGTTGTTAAGTATCTGTGTGGAGACTTTAACAACCGCCTCGGACCGCTTTATTTCCTCCGTAAGATCTTCACCTTTGACTTCCCTGTCCGTCAGCCATTCGATCCGTTCAAACAGGTGATCGTTCAGATCATACAAACTGTTTTTCGCCATTTCTTTTTCCTCCATGTTGTTTATTTCAGGTTCCGTATATGGTATTACCATTGCGTACCCCGTCGAAAGTTTTCCGGCAACGCCGTTGATTGCCATTTCCATATACTCACTATCCCTTAACTTTTTTCTGTATTCCTCAATACGCTTTTCTGTCAGGGGCATAGCTCACCTTCCAAAGTTCTTGTTCTGTCAACAACATCATCATGCTCCCTGTAGTTACCCCATTCGCATGGTATGTCCAGGGAGTTTTCATTTATACGATCCATCACGGATATCCCCAGATACGATGTCATACTTGGTTCACCTTCGACAGGAAGATTCGATATGAGAATTGTCGGTAGTAGATTGTCGTATCGGTCATCAAGTAGATCAAACATGAAGCTGCCCTCAAAGGCGGTCCCGCCCTGGCGGCCGATTTCATCAATAACCAAAATAGGTATATCAGCAAGCCGTTTGATAAAGTGCAGTTCTGTTTCTCCATCATCCTTATACGGATAAAAGTTGTTTTTAACCGTCCGAATAATGTCCGACAATTTCCAGTATTCCGTTCGGTACCTATGACACCATTGAAGAAACGCACACACCATGTGGGTTTTCCCTGTTCCCGGTGGGCCATGAATTATCAGATTTTCCATGTCCGATGTTTCACGATTAGCCCATGTCCGCAGAAACTTGATAACGTCCTCATGTGCTTTATAACTGGTTTGGTAATTATCCAGCGTCAAGCCGTGGTATCGCAATGGTATACGCATCCGCATAATCCGATTTTCCTCAGCTTCCAATGCTGCCCTGCGATTCTTCTCCGTTTCCTCTTTCTGGAGAGCTTCCTCCCAGGCAATGTCCTCCGGAGTTGGCTGATAATTTTTGAACCGCTCCATCAAGTTTTCAAAAACATCTCCCGCTTTCTTCACCGGTGATTTTTTTTGCTGCACTACCAAATCTGTCATTCTTCTTTACCTCCCAAAAATTGTTTTGGCTTGACACCTTTGCCCATCGGGACAGCACCGCCCCAATCTGCCCCCCGGCCCGGTGGCGGTTTTGCTTTTGTTTTTTTTCCGTAAACTTCTAGCGGTTTCGCTTCGTTGATGAATCGGTCAATCCATCGAATTAAAAAGTTCTTGAAGTTAGGAACATGACCGCCCGGCAAAACTTCTGGATCAAATTTTGGTTGTAAAACAACCTCGGAAAAGTTGGTGATGGATTCATCAACCTTTTCCAAAGAGAAGGAATCCATCGGGTCTTTTAAGCTGGTCAAAACATTTGTGTTGGTAATTATTTGAGCTTTAGGAAGTCCGCATTGTTCCCAAAACTTACGATGATGTTCAACCCTCGAAACAATGTTTTTTCTCCCAGGGTGTAATTCATCGTCAACTGAAAAAACGGGAGGGGCTTCTTCTCTCTCTCTTTCTTGATCTTGATCTGAATTTACCTGATCTGATCTTCCCTCTCCTAGAGTGACGGATTCGTTACGATGTTGTAACGGTTCCGTTACAGGTTCGTTACAGGAATGTAACGTATATACATTTTCCTCATCGAGGGATAATCTG
>JAITTA010000036.1 GCA_031287395.1 Dysgonamonadaceae bacterium
TATACCAATTTCCATCGAGGTAGAGCGAAAAATCATGCAATGCTTCCGGATGATAAATCGTTTTTCCTTTCGGTTCGACGGTAAAATCCTGTTCCAAAGCTTTTAGGAACTGTTCGGAACTCATTCCGTTCAAATCTTTTACGAGCCTGTTGTAATCTAAAATTTTCAATTGATTTGCAGGGAAACACACGGCCATGAAATAATTGTATTCTTCTTTCCCTGTATGATCCGGATTTTGTTTGGCTTTTTCCGCTCCTACAAGAGCGGCGGCGGCTGTCCGGTGATGACCGTCTGCAATGTACAGATATGGAATTTCCGAGAAAAGCTTTGTAATTTTCTCAATTTTGGCATTGTCCTCTATCAACCAGAACTGATGACCGAAACCGTCGTCCGCAATAAAATCATATTCCGGAGTTTCTTTGCACACCGATACAACCAGTTCTTCCAGTTCCGGATTGTCGGGATATGCAAAAAACACCGGTTCGATATTGGCATTATTGATACGCACATGCTTCATCCGGTCTTCTTCTTTATCTTTACGGGTCAATTCATGTTTCTTAATGACTCCGTTGAGGTAATCTTCCACATACGAACAAACGACAAGTCCGTATTGCGTCCGGTTATTCATTGTTTGTGCATAAACATAATACATCTCCTTTTCATCCTGTTTCAGCCATCCGTTTTCCTGAAATTTCCGGAAATTTTCCGCGGCTTTTTCATACACTTCCGGATCATGCTCATTTGTTTCCGGAACAAAATCAATTTCGGGTTTAATAATATGGTAAAGCGATTTTTCGTTTCCTTCCGCCTCCTTGCGGGCTTCTTCCGAACTTAACACATCATAAGGACGGGATGCAATCTGTTGCACCAGATTTTTCGGGGGACGAACTCCCTTAAATGGTTTTACTACTGCCATAACAAATAATTGAGGATTAAAAATTGTTTCACACAGATTACCAGATAGAAACTCGTTTTTCTTTCGGGACATAAAGCTTGTTGGCTTCAGTCACATTGAAAGCATCATACCAGGCATCAACATGAGGCAAGGCCCCATTAACACGCCACTGGCCCAATGAATGAGAATCCATTTTAGTTAACCGGAGAATTTCTTCATTACGAATATTTCCGGCCCAAACCGTAGCATATCCGATAAAGAACCTCTGAGCATTTGTGAATCCGGCAATAGGAGCCGGTACCGGTTTTCCTTTCAAACTATTCTGATAAGCCTGCCAGGAGACATGCAAACCTCCCTGATCGGCAATATTTTCACCCAATGTGTAACGCCCGTTGGCACGAACCGTATCCAATACGACGATATTATCGAAAAAATTCACCAGGACATCGGCACGCGCTTCAAAATTTTTCGCATCTTCTTCCGTCCACCAATTCACCAGATTACCATCCTTGTCATATTGACGCCCTTGATCATCAAAACCGTGTGTCATTTCATGACCGATTACGACACCGATTGCACCATAATTGACGGCATCATCGGCTTCCATATTGAAGAAAGGAGGTTGCAAAATAGCCGCAGGGAAGCAAATTTCATTGGTAGCAGGATTATAATAAGCATTCACAGTTTGAGGATTCATTAACCATTCATCTTTATCGACCGGTTTATCGAATTTACTCAACATATAATCATAATCGAAGTTGTTGGAACGTACGACATTATCGAAATACGAATCATTTACATTCACTTCAAGACCCGAATAATCACGCCATTTATCAGGATAACCGATTTTAACATGAAAAGCCGAAAGTTTTTCCTGAGCTTTAGCCTTCGTCGAGTCGCCCATCCATGTCAACGCATTGATTCTCTCACCCAGAGCGACCTGCAAATTTTTTACTAATTCCAACATCCGTTCTTTGTATGCAGGAGGGAAGTATTTTTCCACATAAATTTGTCCGACAGCCTCGCCCAAAGCTCCATCAACGATGTCGACAGCCCGTTTCCAACGGGCTTTTTGTTCCTGGCGTCCGGAAAGTGTTTTTCCATAAAAGTCAAAAACGGCATCACTGAATTCATCGCTCAGGTAAGAAGAAGCCGATGAAATAATATTCCAATTCAGATAATATTGAATTTCATCCAGGGAAGCGGATTCAATGACCTTACTCACTTCAGCCAATGGTTCCGGTTGTGAAAGATTCAGATCTTTGATTTGTTTCAGACCCAAGGTATTAAAAAAGACCGTCCAATCAATCGCCGGAGATGTTTTTTGCAATTCTTCCACCGTGATTTTATGGTAGTTTTCCGTAGGAATACGCAATTTTATACGAGGGTAAGCGCTTGTGGCCAGTTGAGTTTCAATTTTCATAACGGCTGTTTCCGCTGCTTTTGCCTGATGTTCGTCGCATCCGGCCAACACGAATAACTTATTAATCAAAGCCTGATATTTCGTACGCAATTCTTCCGAACGCGGATCTTTTTCGAGATAATAGTCGCGGTCGCCCATTTTATATCCGCCCTGATTCAGGTGAAAAATATTCATAGAGCTGTTCATATCGTCGGCATACACATAATTGGAAAAAAATGGCGACATCCCGTTACGGAACATCTTTGCAAGGAAAGCGCTAATTTCGGTTTTACTCTGAATAGACTTGACTTCATCCAGATATTTTTTCAAGGGAGCAGCTCCTTCCGTATTTAATTTTACACTATCAGTGGCTATTTTATATAAATCTCCTATTTTTTGCGAGAGAGTTCCCTGCTCATTTTGATTTGCAGCCAGTTCCTCAATCAAACCTTTAACCTGTTCCTGACTTGTTTCCCGCAACTGGTCGAAAGTTCCGAAACGCGAAAACTCCGGTTTCAACGGATGATTATCGATCCATCCTCCGCAAGCGTAACGATAGAAATCGTTACCCGGAACAACGGTCGTATCCATGTTAACAACGTCCACACCCTGTGTCAAATCACTTTTATTGCCACCACCACAAGCCGTGGTAAACACAGCACATGCTGTTAAATAAAAAAATACTTGTTTCATACTTATCTTTCTTATACCCAATAATTAACTTAATTCTTAATTTTTAACTCCTCCAACTCCGTCGTAGCAAAAGCCCACTGTTCCATAGCAGCTTCTAACTGTTTCTGAAGTTCCCCATGCCGGACTAATAAATCATTTGTTACATTTTCGGGGGCAGACAAAGTTAATTCTATTTCTTTGATTTCGCGCTCTAAGGCTTCAATTATTTTTTCACTGTCTTCGACATTTTTTTCCAGACGCCGTAACGAACGTTGGAATTCTTTTCGTTCTTCGTAAGAGGACTTACTTTCCTTCTGATTATCAACCGGGGGCAATTCATTGACAGAAACGGTTTTTCTTTCCAGTTCTTTCAGGTTATCCAATTTTTTCCGCTCGAGGAATTCATAAATTCCACCCAAATGTTCTTTAATTTGTTTATTTCCAAACTCATAAACCTTATCTGCCAGACCATCAAGAAATTCACGGTCATGGGAAACAACGATCAACGTCCCGTCGAATGCATTCAAAGCATCTTTCAGAATATCCTTTGTAAGCATATCCAAATGATTGGTAGGTTCATCGAGGATCAGGAAATTCACAGGTTCAAGCAATAATTTAATCATAGCCAAACGCGTTCGTTCTCCTCCCGAAAGCACGGCAACCTTTTTATCGGAAGCATCTCCCCCAAACATGAAAGCGCCTAATATATCCCGGATTTTCAGGCGGACATCTCCTACGGCAACACGATCGATGGTCTCAAATACAGTCAGGTTTTCGTTCAACAAATCGGCCTGGTTCTGAGCAAAGTATCCTATTTGTACATTATGTCCCAATTGTAATTTGCCATCGTACGGAATTTCTCCCATCATGCATTTGACCAATGTCGTCTTTCCTTCCCCATTCTTTCCTACAAAAGCAACTTTGTCTCCTCTATTAATGGTCAATGTAGCATCCCTGAACACAACATGAGAACCATAAATTTTGCCCACATTCTCCATAATCACCGGATAGGAACCGGAACGGGGAGAAGGAGGGAATTTCAAACGCAGGTGGGAATTATCTTCTTCATCGATTTCAATCCGTTCTATTTTTTCCAATTGTTTTATACGGCTCTGCACTTGTACTGCTTTGGTTGCCTTGTACCGGAAACGTTCAATAAAAGCTTCGGTATCTTCAATTTGCTTTTGTTGATTTTCGTACGCCCGGATCTGTTGTTCTCTCCGTTCTCTCCTCAAGACAACATATTTGGAATAATTGACACGGTAATCATATATTTTTCCAAGTGAAATTTCTATGGTTCGTTGAGTAACCGCATCGATAAAGGCCCGGTCGTGGGATACAAGAATAACCGCATTCGCCCGGGAAGAAAGAAAATTTTCCAACCACTGGATGGATTCAATATCCAAGTGGTTGGTAGGTTCATCCAAAAGGAGTATATCGGGACGTTTCAGTAGAAGTTTGGCCAATTCTATCCGCATTCGCCAGCCTCCGCTGAATTCCCGGGTAGGCCGATCAAAATCCGACGAGGAAAACCCCAATCCCACCAGGGTACGTTCCACCTCGGCCTGAAAATTGGAAGAACCCTCCATTTGAAGCCGCTCATTAAGCAAAGTTACCTTATCAATCAATTTATGATAAGATTCCGATTCATAATCGGTTCGCTCGGACAATTCCAAATTCAGGCGTTCAATTTCGGTTTCTTTTTTCGTGATGTGTTCAAACGCCAATGACGCCTCTTCCAATACGGTTCTGGAATCGGAAATTACCATTTGTTGAGGAAGATAACCAATCGTCACCTCTTTGGGCATTGAAATTCTGCCCCGCGTAGGTTCATTGATTCCAGCAAATATCTTCAACAAAGTACTCTTTCCGGCACCATTTTTACCTACCAATGCAATACGATCCTTTTTATCAACAACAAAATGAATGTCATCAAAAAGCGTAAAACCTCCAAACTCAACAGTTAGTCCTTCTACCGAATACATTTTACAGTACTGCTTTCAACCAAGCCAAAGACATTAATTCAGCGCCTGCAAGGGAAGGATGTACTCCATCTTTTCCCCAATAGGCTGCAGGAGCCTTTTTCAATGCCTCATTGAAAACCTTCTGGAATGGAACGAACACTAAATTAAAGTCTTTTGCAATCTGTTTAGCAATATCACGATAACCGGCAAAATCAGCCTCCCAGGTTTCGTCCAAAGCTGTTCCTCCTGCAATAATAAAAGGTTCGCAAAGGACAATCTTTACGCCGGATAACTCCTTTTTGGTAGAGGCAATCAAGTCCCTTAAATCAGCATTGTATTTAGCCAACGTTCCCTGATATCCTCCGGTCTTGGTATGCCAGTAATCATTCACCCCAATCAGAATGCTAAGTACATCGGGTTTAAGATTCAAACAATCCTTTTCCCATCGCTCCTGCAATTGGAACACTTTGTTTCCTGAAATTCCACGATTGTAAATTTTCAGTGAATGTTCAGGGTTTCCTGCCAACAAACCGGCAGCTGTAAGCATTGCATAGCCATTACCTAACATTGCCTGTGAATTTACATCATTTTCCACTTCACGTTTACGACCGGCATCCGTAATGGAATCTCCCTGAAACAGAATGACTGCATTGTGTTTCAAACCGGCAACAGCGTTTTCCGCATTTATCCCCGGAATTGCGGCATTCACAATTTCGGGAATAAAGATTGCGCCACTTCCGGCAATTACCGTTTTCTTAAAAAAATTTCGTCTGTTCATAAATTATAATGTAGAGAGAATTAAAACAATTTTTCCGGATATTCTCCTTTTGCAATCAAAGCATTGATTTTCTCAACAACAGAAGGACGGTCTTCCGCATAAGTCACTCCAAACCATTTGGAAGGGGTATCCAACACTTTTACTTTTACTATTCCATTTACAATCAAATTATTAACCACCAAAGGGATAAAAAATTCAGCTTTGATATTCCCGGAATTTTCTTTCAGGAAGTCCTTAAACTGCTTTTCCGAATAGGCAAAATATTCAGGTGTAAATCCCCACATATTCATCGAAACCGGAACATTTTCACCCAGCGGAATCATCTTTTCATTTTCACCCTTATATTTGATAACTCCATCCGTATCACGTATCACATAAGTTCTTTCAACAACCGATGTCAGGTATTCACGACTATCTTTTTCACAGACACCACGGGCAACGGAACCACTTTCCGAAAGAGTATTTCCGATGCGATAACCAACCATACAATAATCATCTTTTTTACCTCCCAAACCGGACAAATACTCCGCAAGCACCCTAAAACTCTCACGACCGTAAAAATCATCTGCATTTATAACGGCAAACGGCTCTTTAATAACGTCTTTTCCCATCATAACAGCATGATTGGTTCCCCATGGCTTTACTCTTTCCGGATCCAATTTAAATCCTTCCGGCAGATAATCCAATTCCTGGAATACAACTTCCACAGAAATTATATTTTCATATTTTTTAACGATTTTTTCCTTAAAATCGGCTTCAAAAAAATGACGAATTACAAATACGACCTTCCCGAATCCACCTCTTACAGCGTCGTAAATAGAATAATCCATAATAGTTTCACCGTTCGGTCCCAGACTGTCCAATTGTTTCAGACCGCCATACCGGCTACCCATGCCGGCCGCGAGTACGAATAATGTTGGCTTCATACACATTTAATTTTATTAAAAATTGAGGTTCAAAGATACATTTTTTTACATAATCTTTAAAAGAATATTCGAGTAAGTTTTACAAATCGGGTTTTCCAACAAAAAAAAGGAGCCGAAGCTCCTTTCAATCACTATCCTTTCAAATATTATTCGGTATACCGGCTTTCAATCACTTTCCAATCGATAATGTCCCATAATGCATTGATGTGGTCAGCCCTTCTGTTTTGATAATCCAGATAATAGGAATGTTCCCACACATCAAAGCCTATCAATGGAATATAACCGTCACGCAACGGATTCCCGGCATTACTCTCCTTTATGATACTCAGTTTTCCGTCTTTATCTTTTACCAGCCAAGCCCACCCTGAGCCAAAAATAGAAACCGAAGCGGCACTGAACTCTTTTTTAAAATTTTCAAAACTTCCAAATTTCGTATTGATCGCTTCAGCTAAAGCTCCGGTTGGCGCTCCTCCTCCTTTCGGAGAAAAGGAAGAAAAATAAATATCATGATTCAACACTTGAGCACCATTATTGAAAATAGCACCATCTGCTTTTTTGACGATATCTTCCAGGCTTGCATTTTCAAACGGGGTTCCCGGAACCAGATTATTCAGATTCGTCACATAAGCCAACACATGTTTCCCGTAATGAAATTCAACGGTTTGTTTACTGATTGTCGGCTCCAAAGCATCTGTTGCATAAGGCAACTTAGGCATTTCAAACTTCATAGCTGTAATATTTTGTGTAATTAATAAAATTAAAATAAATATAAATAATGTCCTCTTCATAAAATAAATTAAAACATAAAACAAGTAAAAAAATATTTTCCTCCTGATATTGAGAAAACAAATATACAGTCTTTTTGTTTTGGAATCACAGATAAAATTTAAAAAACAAAAGTAATCAAAATTAAAACTCTCCTTCAATTTCATTTATTTGCAGGACTATTAACAACAAAAAAACCTCACCAGACACATGTCTGATGAGGTTTCTCCTGGAAAACGGCAGCTACCTACTCTCCCACTATACGCAGTACCATCGGCGCAATC
>JAITTA010000091.1 GCA_031287395.1 Dysgonamonadaceae bacterium
TGCTGCATCGGCAACCTGACGCAGGTAAAATGCTTCTTTCCTGTTCAAAGGTTCAAAAATCACCGTTGTTCCATGCTGAGCGGCATAATTACCCATTTCCGTGAACTGTTCACACAAAAAATTACGGGTCTCTTGCGTATGGGGCATTACCGGTACCTGATGATTGAACGCAGGAACAATAATCACTCCCGTCGAACCCAACTCTCCGGCGGCGGCAATAATCTCTTTCATCGTATCCATACATTTCCTGCGAATCGCCGGATCCGTAGAAAGGATAAATCCTTCAAAACCGGCACAGATTGCACTTACCTTAATATTTCGACCCGATAATTCCTTTTTCAATTCAGGCACCCTGGCTGCCAATCCCCGGCCACCCGGTTCAAAGCCTGCAATATTATACTTCTCCATGAAGTCTAATTTCTCAGCCAGAGATTTTCCAGGAGCCGTTCCTTCCTGGAATGAAAGCTTAAGCGGTAATTTTTGAGCTTTTTCACCTGTCATTTCAGCAGACAAGCTGGAATTAGCGGCTTTTGCACCGGCAATATTACCGGATACAACTGCCACGGCCAAACCGGAAAGCCCGGCTTTAAAAAAATCTCTTCTATTTGTATTCTCCATACTATTATTTTGTTATCCGGTAGCCGAAGCTACCGGTTTACTAATACAAATTATTTCTTCTTTTCTTCATATGCTTTTCCTGGTATAGCAACGGTAAATCCACTCATATCCATTTTACCCAGATTCAAATCTTTTGGAGTATAATCCAACGGAGATGCAGATGTTTGATCCCAGATCGATTCTTTACCTGTATAAGCCGATTCACGCCCCATAATAGCAGCCAGGTTTGCAATAGCCGTTTCTTCCGATTGCATGATAGCTTTCTGGGAACGAATATGATTTATCCAGTTTACATGTTCCAATACATAAGGATCCGTTTGCTTATATTGTGTTTTTTCGACTTCTCTATCGAATTTCCAGATTTCATTTCCGGCGAGGTCTTTGATTATACCTTCTCCCCCATTACTATACCATGTACCTTTGGTGCCCTGAATAAACTCATTCACATTATTCGCACAATCGTCGATCTGACGGCACATACTATGCAGATGAACTCCGTTTTCCATAACAAAATCAACACTGAAATTATCGTACTGGTCTCCGGTGACACGGCGTTGACGAGAACCGAAACCGACAGCCGAAACAGGTTTCAAGCCACTAAACCAGGTAAATACATCAAGATTATGTACGTGTTGTTCAACGATATGATCCCCGGACAACCATTTCCAGTTTACCCAATCCTTGATCATCCATTCCGCATCGGACCATCCGTTTTCGCGGCTTCTGTGCCACAGCTTACCTCCGTTCCAATAAACAACTCCACCTACAATTTCCCAGATATGTCCTTCCATGATTTTTTTATAGGATTCTACATACGAACGTTGATGGTGACGTTGAGTACCGGTTACAACACACAAATTCTTTGCAGCAGCCTGTTTTGAGGCGGCAACGATAGTACGGTAACCTACAGGATCAACACAAATCGGTTTTTCGAGGAATGCATGTTTTCCTTTCTCAACGGCATATTTGAAATGTTCCGGACGGAAAAACGGAGGACAGGCATCAATAATCATATCCACACCCGAATCAATAACTTGTTTGTAAGCATCCAAGCCGACAAAACAATTTTCTTCAGGGACTTCAATTCCCTTATCTGCCTGGAGCCTGTTCCTGAGAGAATTTACCTTATCTTTGAAGGTATCCCCTAAAGCAACAACTTTAATTCCATTAGCAGCATCCAAACAATTAAAAATAGCGCCGGAACCACGGCCTCCACAACCGATAAGTCCGACTTTCAATTCCCGACCATCAGCAGCCATATCAGGCAATTCAGGTACATAATATTCCCCGGGAGCTTTCAAAGGAGTCAATTTAACCCCCTTACCCCCGTCACAAGATGTCAAAGCAGTTGCAGCGCCTGTCGTACCTACGGCAGCAGTCAACCCCACCATTGCAGAACTTTTCAAAAAACTTCTTCTATTAAACTTGTTGTTTTCCATGTTATATAAATTAAATTTAACGTTTCCTAATTTATACCATACACATGCACCACGACCGTATATACCGTGCACTCTTTATTTATCTCACCATATCAGCTTCGCATAGCACCCTGAAGCCGATTCCTCTGATATCGGAATACCACCAGATACTTTTTGGTTGCTGTGGATCCGTTTTCAACCAAGCATCATGATACGTATGATCCCGCGCAGCACAACGAACATCCGACGCATCGGATGTATAATTCCCTCCACGAACGACATACTCTTCTCCGGTCTGTACCCTTGGGTTAGTAACCGTTTCCGGTGTTTTGGAATAGGCCTGGGGATCGTACTTATCCGAACAATATTCCATCACATTACCCAACATATTTTTCAGACCGAACGGATTGGCTTCAACCGTTGAAGGTTCCTGTGTCTTATTCTTGCTGTTATTGTTGTAAATTACAAATTGACTGATTTTTTCCGTTTTTGCAGAGAAAAATTTTCTCCAGAACCCTTCATTGGAAAAATCCTTAGGATTTCCCTCAAAAAAATAAGGCGTATCAGAACCTCCACGAGCAGCATATTCCCATTCGGCTTCAGTAGGCAAACGGTATTTTTTACCTGTTTTCTTGGACAACCAGAGACAGAATGTTTCAGCAGCATAGTGAGTCATAGTAATTGCAGGACGTTGGCTCCCACCCCAACCCTGATCCGGAAATCCGAAAGGAGGAGTCGGACCTGAAATCGCGTCTACATCCGGACGGCTGTTATTATCATACACCATTTCCGGAGCAATCCGTCCTTCCGACATCGTTTGTGCATAAAACGCCCAATATTGATCCCAGGTTATTTCCACTTCTGCCATAAAGAACCTACCGATAGAAACCGTTCTCACCGGAAATTCATCTTCTTTGTGGAAAGCTTCTTTCTTCGGACTACCCATCCTGAAATTTCCTCCGGGGATTGCTTTCATGGAAATAGAAACCATCGTTCCCGGTATGGTTTCAACAAAATCCTTAAACTCGGTTACCTCCGCAGGAGTTTTATAATATGCACTCGTATCCGTAACCTGAGTTGTTGTTCCCGGAATTCCGGTCATTTTGGAATGTTTGTAATTCGGATTGTAGTGCCCTGCATCAAGATGGCAACTGATACATTGCAAATCCAATTTTTTTTCATTTTCGTCATAATATAAATGGGCCGTAATCCCATCATCTGAAATATTCTGAGGGAATAAATTCCTATGACATTCTTTACAGGATTCGTTCGGAATATATTTTACCGCATGTTCTAACTGGGATTTGGATTCCCAATCGAAATCCGCAGTATCTTTGGTCATATAACCCCAAACATCCTTTATACCTAATTTCAGTTTAGCAGTATAATGCGCCCAGGTATTATGCTTCGGAGGGAGGTGACAATCCACGCAGTGAACCGTTACTCCGCTTCCATTATTGACATGCACCGACAATTTCCATGATTCATCGGCATGCGGATGAACATGACACATCATACAAGATTCGTCGGATGAAAAATAAACCGAAGTCTGATATGCCGATAACGATAAAATGATTCCTGTAACAAGTCCTAACAGGATAAAGAACCATTTGTTCTTAGATAAACTCTTTTTCTGCTTTCGGCGCGCAATAGATTTTTTCCAGAAAACCATTCTAAATAATTTGTGTTTTTCTAAATTTAGTGAGTAAAGTTAAACAAATTGCAAATAAAAGAACATCTATTAATTTATTTTAACATACTTACATCCTATCCGGGACATCAATTCCCAATAATCCGAACCCGATTTTAATAATTTTACCCACATTCACAGACAGTATTAACCGGAAATCTTTCAGATTCTTATTTTCCTCTCTAAGAATGGAATAGTCATGGTAAAACTGATTGTATTCTTTAACGAGATCATAAACATAATTAGCAATTACCGACGGACTGAAAGTCTCTGCAGCTTCTTTTACAACCGGAGGAAATTCAGACAACATCCGGATCAGATTCTCTTCTTTTTCATTCAACTGCAAGCTGCGATCCGGAGAATCAGGCAAAACGATACCCTGTTCCCCGGCTTTACGAAGAACCGACTGAATCCGGGCATAGGTATATTGTATAAACGGTCCTGTATTTCCATTAAAATCAATCGATTCCTTCGGATTGAATACCATATTTTTACGCGGGTCCACTTTCAGTATAAAATACTTCAATGCACCCAAACCGACTATCCGGGATACTTTCCTTGCTTCGTCTTCCGTGCAACCATCCAATTTTCCCAATTCACAGGAAGTTTCCCTGGCTGTTTCAATCATTTCTTCAATCAGATCATCCGCATCCACAACAGTCCCTTCCCTCGACTTCATCTTCCCTTCCGGCAATTCAACCATACCATAAGAAAAGTGTACCAATCCTTTACCAAATTCAAAGCCCAATTTATCGAGCAACAATGATAATACCTGGAAATGATAATTTTGTTCATTCCCTACAACATATATCATTTTATCAATGGGATAATCATCGAAACGCAATTTTGCCGTACCGATATCCTGGGTCATGTAGACGGAAGTCCCGTCTCCACGCAAGAGTAGCTTGTTATCCAGACCATCTGCAGTCAGATCGGCCCATACGGAACCATCCTCTTTTTTATAAAAAATTCCTTTTTTTAATCCATCCAGGACTTTTTCTTTTCCTTCGAGATATGTTTGAGATTCATAGTAAATTTTATCGAAATCGACTCCAAGAGCTTTGTAGGTCTCATCAAAGCCGGCATACACCCAGGAATTCATCTTTTCCCAAAGAGCTACGGTTTCCAAATCTCCGGCTTCCCACCGGCGAAGCATTTCACGAGCTTCAACCATCAAAGAAGATTGAATTTCGGCATCTTCCTTGGTAAGCCCTTCGGATTGCAGTTTCTGTAATTCTTTTTTATATTCTTTATCGAAAAGGACGTAAAAATCACCAATCAAATGGTCGCCTTTCTTCCCTGTCGACGTGGGAGTGGCTCCGTTACCCCATTTCTTCCAGGCAAGCATCGATTTACAGATATGGATTCCCCGGTCATTGACGATATTGGTTTTCACAACACGATAACCGTTAGCTTTCATGATTTCCGCAAGGCTGAAGCCGAGCAGATTGTTACGGATATGTCCGAGATGCAAAGGTTTATTGGTATTTGGAGATGAATATTCTATCATCACGAGTGGAGCATTTTCATCTGCTTTTTGAGTTCCGAAAATTTTCTGTTTATTAATAACATTCAAAACATCAATCCAATACGAAGAAGAAACAGAAAGATTCAAAAAACCTTTTATCACATTAAAATCAGCAATCGACGGCTCATTCTTCTGCAAAAACTCCCCAATTTCCGAAGCTGTCTGTTCGGGGTTTTTCTTAGAAATTTTCAACAGAGGAAAAACAACCAAAGTTAAATGGCCCCTGAATTCCTTTTTCGTTTTTTGTAACTGGACTAGAGAAGCTTCGACCGATTGTCCGTACAGTTTTTCTACCGCATGATGCACTGATTGCTGAATAGTCATAATTAATTTTAAAAAAATTTAGCTTGCAAATATAATAAATAAAATAAAAAAGGCATCCGAATGAGGGATACCTTTCATCTTTTTTAAAAGCAAAAATTATTTTTTTGCAACAGCATTAGCCAAATCAGCACCTGCTTTGAATTTAACAACCTTTTTAGCAGCGATTTTGATTGGCTGTTTAGTCCTTGGGTTGATACCTGTTCTTGCACTTTTTTCAGTTACAGAATAAGTTCCGAAACCAACTAATGCGATTTTTCCTCCTTTTTTCAATTCTTTTGTGATATCAACAGTAAGGCCATCAAGGGCCTTTTTAGAATCAGCTTTCGTTAAACCTGATTCAGTTGCAATTGCATTGATAAGTTCTGTTTTGTTCATGACTAACGTAATTAAATATAATTAAACATAAAAAAAATAACTGCATGTCTCTTTCGACGCCAAATATAGAACATATATCATTAATTTTCAAACATTTGTTACTCTTTTTTCATATATTTTTCATTTTTTTTCATAAAATATAAAAAAAGCACCTATTTTATACGTCATTTTACTATTTCTTATAAAAACATACCAAAAGAAGAAAAAGTTTTGAACAGATTGAAAAGAATTTGAGAATCATGGGTATACAAAAAATCATTTTCTCCGATATTTAATAACAAATTCCGTTCGTAAACTTTTGTCCTCAGATATTTCTTGAGATAATATTCCTAATATCAGGATGTTTTAATAAACTCGCCCTAAAATATACAAGCGATTCGGAAATATGTTCCTGTACCGTATAAACTGATATTCCCAGACGTTTGGCTATTTCTCTGTGAGACATCTCTTTTTCCCGGCTCAATTGAAAAACCAACCTTCGCCTGGGAGGCAAATTGTCTATTTTCTTTTTTAGGAATGATTCATATTCTTTCGAAACAATTTCAGATTGCGTTGATTCTTCTATTCTTGAATGTTCGATTAACCACTGGTTGATAATATTTTGTTCAATCTGTAATCTTCTAGCATATGAAATGATTTTGTTTCTGGCAATAGTAAAAAGATAAGAGGCAAATGACATTTCTGGACATATTATTTGGCGGCTTTCCCAAATTTTAATAAAAATCTCCTGAACCAGATCTTCTGCATCCTCCGGCCTGCGAATCAAATGCCTGACAAAATAATAGAGTCTGTTTTTGTATTTCAAATACATTTTTTCAAAGGCTTTCTTATCTCCTGAGATGAATAATTCAACCAAATGTTTTTCAAGAATATCCCCTGTGGTCTGATTTTTCATAACACTTTGATTTGATCGGTTCAAATTTAATACTACCAAGATTAAATTCAGAATTAATATATGGGTTAATTCGCAAAAAAATATATTAATATCCCAACAACAAAATTATTATTTTTTCATTCTGCCATTCATTGTATACTCCCACACAGTCCTTATTATATCGTGACGACTGGACAATTTGGATCTTTTAAAAATTGTATTTATATTTGTAGAATGTTAAATCAAATCAGAACTATGTTTTATTTACGCGTATTTATATTTATCTTGATTATTAACCTTTGTCTGCCAGTCAATTCATCATGTGAAAATACCAACGTATCGGGATTATTATTTAAAACTGGAGAAGAACATATCGACCATCGTACCAGCTTGAATTTATATAACGGAAAATATCAAAGAATCACAGATTCATTTTCAGTCCGTTTTGATATTTCTATTTGGGACATCAAAAGTTTTGGATATGTATTCAGATTAGTGAACAAAAATCAGGATGAAATCAGCTTGGTCTTCATTAATTTCAGAGGAGAAGACAGCCTGTACTTTGACTTCAACAGTAATATAAGTAACCAATACGCACATATACCGGTACTCAAGGAACAATTGAACAAAGGTAACTGGCTGACCGTCGATATGCAATTCAACCTGAAAACGGACAAAGCAATGATCACTGTACAAGGGAAATCGGTTACATGCGGTTCTATCGGATTGAAAAACCCGGATGAATTCTTGTTCATATTCGGATTGTACGGAACAAACTTAGACGTCGCTTCCATGGCTATAAGAAATATCAGTATAACTAAGCAAAACAATAAAAAAGAGGTCTTCCCTCTCGACGAATCACAAGGAAATTTAGTACATAATAGCAAAAACAGAGTCAAGGGCTATGTTAAAAATCCCGTTTGGTTGATTAACAAACACCATAAGTGGGAAAAACTGCATGAATTTACGGCCTCGTGTGTTGCAGGTATCACTTTCGACGAAAAAAATAAAGAAATTTTAATTATAAATACCGATTCGATAAATGTATTTGATACAAAAACTACCCGATTATCATCGGTCAGAATCCCGGGTTTCTCCTTCAGGATGGTATCAGGAGAAGCAGTATACTGCCCGAAAAAAAATTGTTATTGCATATATAATTTCGACGATACGCTTAATTTGAATCCCTCTTTTGCCATAATCAACAGGAATGTTTCGTTTCCGGATGTAACAGTTGCATATCCGAAAATGACGAGCCGGTTACATCACCACAATGTTTTTTTTTCCGATGACGAAGAAGACCTGTTTATTTTCGGAGGATATGGAAAACATACCTACTCCAATACTTTTTATAAATACAACTACCAAAACGAGTGTTGGGATACTGTCCGTTTTACCGGCGATACCATTCTTCCCCGTTTTTTTGCGGCATCAGGTAAAGGACCTGGCCCCGACGAAATCTTGATTTTCGGTGGATTCGGAAATGAAAGTGGCAGACAGGAACAGGGAGGTAAAAACTTCTACGACTTGTATCTTATTAATCTGAAATCAAAAACAATTAAAAAGTTGTGGGAACAAAAAACAATGAAAGAATGGTTTGTTCCTTGTGGAAATTTAATTCCGAATCAGAATAAAACTCATTTCTATTCACTATGTTATCCACATCATATAGCTCAAACGGAACTTAAACTATATCGATTCGACAGTTCAAACGGAACACGCGAAGTTGTCAGCGACGGTATTCCTTTCCTGTCCGAAAAAATCGAATCCAAAGCATATATCTTCTTTGACGAATTTTCACAAGTATTCTTTGCCGTAACCAGGGAATATATTGATTATGAAAAATCAAGGATTCGGATTTATTCCCTACTCTCTCCTCCGGTTAATCTTTACGGATTAAAAAACAAATCCGGGAATCAATCAATGATATGGGTCCTTTTGTTTTCCATAATAACGCTTGTAGCAGTAGGGTCCACCCTGATATTTCTCAACGGGAAATATGTAAAATTACGAAACGCCGGATTGTCCCAGGAAAATGACAAAGAAGAACCGGAACTGAATACTTTAGAAAATACGGAAGAAATAAAAGAAAAAAACTTATCCGTAACAAAAAATGCTATTTATATTCTGGGAGATTTCATTGCATTCGACAAAAACGGGAATGACATTACTTACCGATTCAGTCCAAAATTGAAATCGTTGTTTGCATTGATGATCCTTAATAGTTCGGATAATCAATCCGGAATTACGACAGAAAGATTAACCTCAGATTTATGGCCGGGAAAAAACTCAATCCAGGCAAAAAATATCCGTGGAGTTACAATCAATCACTTTCGGAATATATTAAACGATATAGACGGTATCACGCTTATATACAATCATACCAAATGGTCTTTCCTGTTTGGAAATGAATTTTATTGTGATTACCTGTATATATTGAAAGTCATTCATGAGACAGCGCCGGATAAATATTCGGAAGAATCAATCGAAAAACTGACCGGTTTACTCAAACGAGGGACGTTATTACGGAATATTCAAAGCGAATGGATTGATGATTACAAGCAAAAATTCGAATCAACCATCGAGCAAGTACTAAGCCAGTTATTATTTCAGAATAACGATCCGAAAAATTACCGGACTATAATTAATCTGTCGGAGGCGCTTTTCGTCATCGATCCTTTGAATGAAAAAGTATTATTATTTACAATAAAATTACTAAAAAATATTGGAAAAATAGAATATTCACAAAATTTATATAACCGGTTTTCTTTACGTTACAAAACACTTATGGGGAAAATATACCCTTTAAAATATTCTTCTATTTGAATTATAATAGGTATTTTAAAATTATTTTTTATCAATAAATTTTATAATTTTTGTTGATAAAATTTTATTTTACAACAAAAAACCGTCACTCCCAACCCCCAGAAAAACAGGAATTATTCGTATTATATTATTATACACACTTTATATATCAAACCATCAAAACAAAATTGCCTATGACAAATGAAAGAAATCATAAATTAATTTAACCTTAGAGAAAAAATATTGAAATCATTATTACTAATTAACTAAAATGGAACCAGCTTATGAATGATGTTCTAATTAATCTGAAAACAAGAAAATTGATTATTATTTCAATTTGTCTGTTATTCGGTTTTAGCCAATGGTCTATAGCACAGAGCAATCAGGTTAAAGGTAAAGTAACGGATGAAAAGGGAGAAGCTATGATTGGAGCTAGCGTTGTACAGAAAGGCACCTCTAATGGAATTACAACCGACGCAAATGGGAGCTTCACTATAGACGTACCCGGTAATGCGACACTTGTCATCTCCTATCTGGGATATGTGACAACAGAAGTAAGGGTAAATAACCAACAAACTTTGTCTATCCGTCTGGAGGAAGACTCCCAACTGCTGGGAGAAGTGGTGGTGGTAGGTTACGGTACACAGCGGAAAGTGACGTTAACCGGCTCAGTATCTGCCGTCAAAGGTTCTGATATGGTGACTACAGTCAACGAAAATGCACAGAACATGCTTACCGGTAAAATACCGGGCGTGCGCATCGTACAAAAAACGGCAGAACCGGGAGGATTTAATAATAGTTTCGATATCCGTGGTTTTAATGTAAACGGAGGATCGGAGCCTTTGGTCGTTATCGACGGCATTCCACGGACAAGAGACGATTTCCAACGATTGGATCCGTACGATATTGAAAATGTATCCATTCTCAAAGACGCCTCAGCCGCCATTTACGGCGTACGTGCGGCCAATGGAGTCGTATTGGTATCAACTAAAAAAGGAAACAAAGGAAACCTGGAACTGAACTATTCCGGAACATTTACCGCTCAAGTGCCATCGGGTCTTCCGGCCACATTGGGAGCCATTGATTATATGACGATTCGCAACGAACGTAGCATGCATAGTATAACCGGAGGTTCCTTGGTCTACAACGATGATAAATTCAACGAATACCTGACCGGAAAAAAACAAAGTACGGACTGGTATTCCGAAGTCTTTGCGGATTATGCTCCTCAAACAATGCATAACCTAAGTGCAACCGGAGGAAACGACAGAATTACATTCTATTCCGGTTTAGGGTATGAATATCAGGAAGGATTCTTTAAATCCGGAGATTTGAATTATGAGAAATATAATATCCGCACCAATATTACAGCTAAAATTTCGGACAGATTGACATTCGACATGAATCTGAGTTCGGTCATTGACGAACAAAATCGTCCGTACCAGGATTCGTGGTGGATTATACGCGGGTTCTGGCGGCAAAATCCGTTGATGCCGGTGTATGCCGATCCGGAAAGAACGATGCTGTATCACGGTCTGATCGAGGGTGACAATCCGGTTTCATTTATGCAAAACGATGTAGTCGGATATAAGAAATATGGTAAAAAGTGGTTTTCGGGTACCGGAAGTCTCAGTTATGACATTCCAGGCATTAAAGGATTGACTGCCAAAGGGTTGTTAAGTGCCAATTACTATGTATCAGACACTAAACTATTTAATAAGGCCTACAATCAATACCGTTATGACGAAGCATCCCAGACTTATTCCAAATATACTCGGCAATCTCCCAATTCGCTTGAAAGGCAGACTTATATGAGATACGATTTAGTCGCTCAAGCAATGTTGAACTATAACCGGATTTTTAATATGGACCACAAGGTCAGTGCTATTTTGGTTTGGGAAGTACAAAAACATACCGGGGATAATTTTCTTGCAAAAAGATTTCTGGCCTTACCTTTAGATCACTTGTTTGCCGGAGTGGCAACCGATCAGTTAGCAACAATGAATGCAGGTGCCGACGGGATTTACGAAAATGCAAACAATGCTTTGGCCGGCCGGGTAAATTATACTTATGCCGATAAATACTTAGTGGAAGCCCAATTCCGTTACGACGGCTCCTCAAAATTTGCGCCGGGCAGTCAATGGGGGTTTTTCCCGTCAGTATCCACAGGATGGCGTATTTCGGAAGAGAATTTTTTCAAAGAATCAAACTTATCGTTCATTGATCAATTAAAATTGCGTGCATCATACGGTATTCTCGGAGATGACAATGCATCTGCTTATCAATTTATTTCCGGATATAATTTCCCCTCCAATACTGATAAAAGAAGGGTTACCGGAGGTTTTGTATTTGATAATTTTATTCCCAGCGCCAATAACAAAGGAATACCTAATTCCATGATCACCTGGTTTAAGTCTAAAACGCTTAATGTAGGTATTGACGTTGACGCATGGAAAAATTTGTTCGGATTTACATTGGAATTTTTCAACCGCGACCGCTCAGGACTTCTTACTAAGAGAAATGGAGGCATTCCTACCGTAGTTGGAGCAATTCTCCCCGATGAAAACCTGAACAGCGACCGTACATTCGGTTATGAACTGGAACTCCGCCATCAAAATAAAATAGGAGATCTTACATATCAATTAAAAGGAATTACTACACTGACGCGGAACAAATACCTGTACAAGGAACACGGTTCTTACGGTAGTTCATGGGATAACTGGAAAAATAACCAGGAAAATCGCCTCCAGGGCATCCATAAAGGTTACGGAAGTGCGGGACGTTTCCAATCATGGGAAGACATTTGGAGTTATCCAATCTATACAGGACGCGGAACGCTACCGGGAGACTATAAATATGAAGACTGG
>JAITTA010000093.1 GCA_031287395.1 Dysgonamonadaceae bacterium
TCGATTACTTCAGCCACCATGGAATCGTCTTCTCCGAAATAAAGTTTATTTCCGATACGGATCTTACGTGCAGGATCGACCAGTACATCCCATAAGCGTAGTTCCTGATTTAACTCGCGTAACAGGAATACTTCAATTTTAGCGCCTGTTTTTTCTTTATTTCCATAAAGTCTGGCAGGAAATACCTGGGTATCGTTCATAATAAAGACGTCTTTGTCATGGAAATAATTCAGGACATCTTTGAATGTTTTATGTTCTATTTTTCCGGTATTGCGATGGACAACCATCAAACGTGCCTCGTCCCTGTTGGGTTGAGGATATTGTGCTATCAACTCGTTGGGTAGATTGAATTTAAACTTGGATAGTTTCATAATTGAAATGTATTTTTTAATTATTCTTTTTCCTGCATTTCTTGTGCACCGGCCTTGCTCTTTTCTACCGGAAGGCTTTCCAGTAACGGATCGATATCTTCAACTTTCATACAATCTTTCAATGTGATGTTTCCGATACGTGTCCTGCATAAACCAGTTAAATGTGCTCCCGATTTGAGCGCTTCGCCGATGTCGCGTGCCAATGCCCGGATATAAGTTCCTTTGCTGCAAACAACCCGTATGGTTATTTCCGGCATCTCATACGATAAAAGTTCTATTTCATCGATTACCAGTAATTTAGGCTTCAGTTCCACGTCAATACCTTTTCTTGCCAATTCGTATGCCCGATCTCCATTGATTTTACAAGCCGAGTAAACCGGTGGAATCTGCTCAATACTGCCTGTAAATTGTTGCAGTATCTTTTCCACAGAGTCCTTTGTGATGTGTGCGGTCGGATAGCTACCGTCAATTTCGGTTTCCAGATCGAAAGATGGCGTTGTTTCTCCCAATTTGAGGGTGGCAACGTATTCCTTTGTTTGATATTGAAATTCTTCAATACGTCTGGTTGCTTTGCCTGTACATAAAATCAGCACTCCTGTAGCCAGGGGGTCCAAAGTACCTGCATGACCGATTTTTATTTTTTTTTGTTTCAGAAATCGTGAAATTTTATACCTGACCTTATTGACTAAATCGAATGATGTCCAATGCAATGGTTTATCAAAATATAAAATTTCTCCTTCTTGAAAATTCTTTTGCATGCCTGTTTCAAATAATGCTTAAATCATATCCTTGCATTAATAAAATAAGCAGGATTGTTCCAACAATAATTCTGTAAATTCCAAATGCTTTGAAACCATATTTAGTTATAAAACCTATGAAAAATTTAATAGCCAGGATAGCAACTATAAATGCTACCAGATTTCCTATAATGAGAATATCTATATTTTGAACCAGAATCGCTTGGCTTTCCGTATTTGTAACCAGCTTCAATAGTTTGTATGCCGATGCGGCAAACATTGTAGGTACAGCCAGAAAGAAAGAAAATTCTGCGGCATCTTTTCTGGTCAATTTTTGTGCCATCCCTCCGACTATTGTTGCCATTGAGCGAGATATACCGGGAATCATGGCAACACATTGTGCCAATCCTATAAAAAACGCTTTTTTAGAGCTTATTGTCTGATCTTTGGATGGTTTATTAAACCATGTATCCACGAAAAGCATTAAAATACCTCCTAATATTAGCATGATAGCTACAACGGTGACACTCTCCAGTAGCGTGTCAATTTTGTCACTGAACAGAAAACCCAGAACGGCTGCCGGTATAAATGCAATGAATAATTTCCAATAGAAATCTGATGATTGAAGAAAACGATTATAATATAATACTATAACTGAAAGGATTGCTCCAAACTGAATAATGACCGTGAATGCCTTAATAAATTCAGAACTGGGAACATTCAGTATTTTTTGTGCAATAATCATATGTCCGGTTGATGATACAGGCAAAAACTCCGTCAATCCTTCAACAATAGCAATGAGGATTGTTTGCCACCATGTCATTTCCATTTTTTACTGATTTTTTTCGTCATTTTCCGTATCTTTAGGTTTTTTTAAAATAGCCCAAATTACAAGGAAAAACCCGGCCATAGTCACTATGGGGGCAATTACAATACGTCTGGTGTTAAAAATACTGGGATCGAATCCTGTTTCCTCGGTGGTCTTGCCTCCCGACATCAGTACAAAGCCAATAATGATTATAAGGATAGAAACACCTAACAAGATGAAATTTTCCTTCCCAAATGCAAATTTTTTTTTGTCCATTGTTATATTTATAATATCAAGAATTATCAATGAAAAACGCTATAATTTTTTATTTTTAATTTATTCATAGTACATATCATCAACAGGCATCCTCAGGTATTTGTTTACAGCCAACCAGGTTGCAACTACTGATATAAGGACTCCGAATACCAATACGGAAACAAAAACTATTATCAAACTATTGGTGTCTATTAACTGTGTAAAATCAATGACATCTTTGGCTATATAGTATAACAGCCATACAATCAGACCAATAGCAATAAATGCCGCAATAATTCCGGACAGGATATTGGAATACACGAATGGTTTCGTGATAAAACTGTTTGTAGCGCCTACCAATCTCATCGTATGTATCAGGAAGCGTTTCGAATAAATCATCAATCGGATGGTATTGCTGATGAGGGCATAGGAGATGAATAATAAAAGGGTGGCCAATCCCAGGATAATCAGACCAATCTTTTTCATGTTTTCGTTAACCATCCGGATCAGATCCTTATGATATTGTACTTCCTGAATATTTGCAGACATACTGCGAACACTTTTTTCTATCACGGCAATACTGTCTGTCGTTGCATATTCCGAATTCAGTTTGACTTCGAGCATTGCAGGCAGGGGATTAAATCCCAGAAGTTCTTCCGGGGACTGCCCCAGGTCTTTTTCCAGTTGAGATGCAGCATCTTCTTTGGAAATGAATTTTACGGATTTTACATAGGATGTCGAATGGAGAGTATTTTGTAATTTTTTGATCTGGGCATCGCTCATGTCATCATTGAGAACAATGTCGAACGACAAGTTTTCTTTTACATAAGTAGAGAAATTATTCGCAAATAAGGAGAGTAGGACTACCAAACCCAACAAAAACAATACCAGGGAAATACTGATTATTGCTGTTATTTTAGAATTATAGAAAGCCGTGGGAGTAATCTTTTTCCTACTTTTCATCCAGTATCATTATTACAAAACACACAAAACACCCAAATTGAATGCAAAATAAGGAATAATTTGTGTAATTCAGGCTGTTTTGTATTTTTTTAACATACATATTGTATTTTACGTTTCTCTAATGCATAAGTCAAACAAACGTAAAACTTAACCGTACATCATCCGGTCAATCACCAGAGGTATATTTTCCTGTTCGATACCTGCTTTCAATAATTCCGGAATATCGGCGTTAAAGGCTTCATTAAATCTTTCTATCGAGTAGTTGTACATTTTGAATGCCGATTTATAATATTCTATGGCTTTACTGATATTTCCCATAACAAATTGTGTATGTCCGCAATTCAAAAAGTCCGGAGCATCTGCTTTTTTCTCAATAATCTTTTCGAAGTATCCCATCGCCTGTTCGTATTTTCCGGTGAGGAAGGAGCACCAGGCAATCGGTCGCCAGGCACGTTCTCCGTTTTTATCGAGGTATTCCACTTTAAAATAACATTTGAGAGCTTCGGTATAATCGCCCAATTCCAGGAAACAGTGTCCGATATTCAATTGAACAGATAAGTTGTCCGGATTCAATTGTTCGGCTTTCCGGTAATAAACCAGAGCTTCTCCCGGGTTTTTCAGGATCCGGTAACAATAGGCAATTTTTTTGATTGTCCAGGATGATCCGGCGTTCAATAATTCCGCTTTCAGGTAAGCGTCGAGTGCGGCTTCAATATTTCCGGTTTTTTGCAGACAATATCCTTTTTTCTGGTAAAAGACATCGGATGATTTTCCGTGTTCCGCCAGCAGGTTAAATACAGACAATGCTTCTTCGTAATAACTTCTGTTGAAATAATATTCTCCGATGATCATCCGGCTTTCCGGGTCTGAAACAATCTTATTGATGCTTTGTGCGTAAATATATTCGGGACTCTTCCTGAAAATGTCTTCAAAATCATTCTTTCTCGGATGGATTTTATAAAACCGGTATAAATCCTGGAGGTACTGCCTGGAAATAATTAATGACTGTCTGGAAACTCCCGGAAGTTCTTCTTTTTGAAGTTCGTTCACGGCATCGGACTCAGCTGCAAATTGTCCGGTCATCAATTTTTTATATTCATCGGGCATTTGTACGACACTAAAAAATAAGGAATATTTATCCGAATTGCACAGGAGCGACGATTCCATCAATGTTTTTATCAGATTTTCACTTTCTTTGTCCGAATAATCGGATGTCGACGAATGTTTTGAATAGAATGGAATAAACCAGTTGCTCAATTCATTGAAAAAAGGATAGGTTTTCAGGTGGGCAAAAGAAGAGTGCATAATGTCGGCTCCTTCCAATTGAAGTTCGGAAAATTCTTTGAGTTTATCTCCCAACCCCGATTCGTCTAAGATATCAACCCATTCCGGATTTTTATCTTCCATCCCGGTTTCGCCCATCAGGTCGTCCAATTTGATCTTATTCCTTAATTCGGGGCTGATTTTCATCATTTCCGGAATGATTTCTTCTTGAATTTTCTTCGTTATTTTCTCGGTTTCTCGGCTCAGAATGAATTGCAGAAGGATATCCCGGACGTTTTTCCTGAATCCCGTATCTTCGGAAAGGTGTTCCAATCGATGGCATAATTGGGGATATAGCAGTAACCGGTTATCGTATTTTCTGAGAAATAACAGCAAGCCGGTCAGAGCTCTCTGGCGGACATGTTCATTTTTGTTTTCA
>JAITTA010000172.1 GCA_031287395.1 Dysgonamonadaceae bacterium
CGATAGTTGTATGCAGGTAAGTCTGTTTTATACTTTGCAAACCGGATATGAATCTCATGTGAATTACAGTATCAATCGGAATGCGTCACAAAGGGCCCCTCTCAAAGCCAGCGGACAGGTTGAGCGATTGAATATAAGAGGCGGCAAGATCGGTAGTATCCGTTTTTCTTTCCCGGATACAGCCGGATTGATCACATACGGGGTTTCACTGGAAGATACTACAGGAGTCATTGTTGATAATTTTTCAATTCGCGGAACAGCCGGAACGGCATTCGGAAAAATAGCCTCTTCCGTTCTGAAGCGATTCGACCAATTGATGGGATACGATCTCATCATACTGGAATATGGTTTAAATGTAATGGAAGGTGAAAAAACAGATTATAAATGGTATGGAAATGCGATGGTCAAGACCATACAATACCTGCAAGACTGTTTCCCGAACGCTTCGTTTTTATTGCTGAGCGTTTCGGATAGAAGCATGAAAAAAGATGGAGAATACATGACAATGCCGGCTGTCAATTCTTTTGTGACTTCTCAACGGCGTGCCTGTTCCGACGCCGGAATCGTATTCTGGAATTTATTCCGGGCCATGGGTGGCGAAGGCAGTATGATTGAATGGGCCAATGCCAATCCTCCTAAAGCCAATAAAGATTACACACACCTCACCTTTGTAGGAGGACGTTGGTTGGCAAAGAAATTATTCGATACTTTTGAATTTGAAAATAAACGATATCATGAAAAAAGAGAATATTTTGAGAAAGTTTCGCATCAAAATGCTGTTCACGATACTTCCGTTGATAATGTTGACACCTCTGAAAGCCAATAATGCCGGATATGTAACAGACAGCATCGTCGTACGTATGTTTCAATATGTATTTCCCAAAGCGACGGAAAATGTGTTGGTCGACAGCGCCTGTACACTAACATCTTTTTTCAATCAATTGAAAGCCTTGAAAAACGACCATTCTTCCGTCGTTTCGATCTGCCATGTCGGGGATTCTCATATCCAGGCCGATATCCAAACCGGAATCACCAGACGTATGTTCCAAGACTTTTTCGGTAACGCCGGACGGGGATTAATTGTCCCTTTGAAATTAGCCAAGACCAATGAACCTAAAAATTACCGTATAACATCCACTCAAAAATGGGAAGCTTTTCGCTGCATTAAGCCCGGGGATTATCCGGTCGGTATCGGAGGCATGGTGCTGGTCAGCCATGATTCCATTTCCTCCGTAAAGATAGAGACCCTGGATTTATATAACCCCAACAAGTGGAATTTCAATGATTTTACAGTATTTTACGATACCAGCCTTGTAAGCCTCAGGATAACAGATTCCATTCCTATATCGTATGATCCGAACGGAGAAACGGCTTTTACCAGACAATTCAAAACCGACACTTTGATCAATAACGTCAATTTAACCTGGGAAAAAGAAGGGAATAATCCCATCCGGTTTTATGGAATAAATCTCCGGAACGGGCAGAGCGGCGTGCTTTACCATGCTATCGGAATCAACGGCGCCCATTACGAAGAATATGCCGTTTCTCCCGAATTCATGCAGCAGATAAGCGCTTTAACCCCTTCGCTCATTATCATCTCCATGGGCATTAACGAAGCTTACGACAAAGGATTCAATCCCGATATTTTTTATAATAGCATCGATAAAACGATCAAACAAATCCGGAATCAATGCCCGGACGCCGTATTTTTGCTGACAACTCCGGCGGAAACCTGGTACATGTTCCGCAGTTCAAAACAAAGAAAACCTCATCCGAATATTATCAAAGCCCGGAATACAATCATAAAATATGCAAAAAAACATCAGTTGGCTTATTGGGACTTGTTTTCCATCACCGGAGGAAAAGGGTCTGCTTTCACCTGGAAAAAACATAAACTACTCCAAAAAGATGGAGTCCACTTCACTCAGGATGGATATGAATTGATCGGAGAATTGTTCTTCGAGGCAATATACAACTCCTATAAAACAAATCCGGAAAACAATCACGAACTTAACAGCGACAATTAATGTTTGATTTCGACATAGGTAAATTCTTATCACTGTTCCAATATGATCCCAAAGCGCCGATGATTTTCAGCTCCGGCCTTTTCTTGTTTCTATTCACGGGATTCCTATTACTATATGTCCCTTTAAGTAGAAACAAAAAAGTATGTATAATTTACGTAATCTTGTTTTCGTACTTCTTTTACTATAAAAGCAGTGGAATTTACTACCTATTGCTTCTTGTGACAACAATTTGTGATTTCCTGCTGGCAAAAGAGATTTATAAAAGTGAAAACACCCGGAAAAAAGTGCTGTTGATTCTGAGTTTATCCTTAAATCTCGGCTTATTATGTTATTTCAAATATACCAACTTCTTCTACGAACTGTGGTGCGATTTATCCAAAGCGCCATTCGATCCTTTAAACATTTTCCTTCCGGTAGGAATCTCATTTTTCACATTCCAATCGATGAGTTATACGATTGATATTTACCGGAATCAAATCAAACCCGTTAAACAATTATTGGATTACGCTTTCTATGTGTCATTTTTCCCACAACTCGTTGCCGGTCCGATTGTGAGGGCGAAAGATTTTTTACCTCAAATCGAGCGGCCGTTGATCATAACCAAAGAAATGTTTGGAACGGGAATATTTCTGATCATCACGGGATTATTCAAAAAAGCAGTGATTTCAGACTATATCAGCGTCAACTTTGTCGACCGGATATTCGATAATCCGGGTCTCTACAGCGGAATAGAAAATCTATTCGGAATTTACGGTTATGCTCTGCAAATTTATTGCGATTTCTCCGGTTACTCAGACATGGCAATCGGAATTGCTTTGCTGTTGGGATTCCGTTTCAATATCAACTTTGATTCCCCTTATAAATCGGCTACCATCACCGAATTCTGGCATCGCTGGCATATTTCTTTATCATCATGGCTTCGCGATTACCTTTACATTTCATTGGGAGGAAACCGGAAAGGAAAAATCCGCACTTATATCAATCTGATGATTACCATGCTACTCGGAGGACTCTGGCATGGCGCCTCCCTGCGTTTTATTTGCTGGGGGGCTTTGCATGGGATTGCTCTGGCCATTCACAAACTGGCAATGAACATTTTTCCGTCTTTAAAACCAGACGGAAACCGGATGAAAAGAATATCCCGGATATTGGGTATTTTATTTACATTCCATCTTGTTTGTTTCGGTTGGCTGTTCTTCAGGGCGAATTCTTTCCATTCGGCTATAGAAATGATAAACCGGATCATCACTTCATTCCATCCGGAAGTATTCTTTCAATTAATACAAGGCTATCCTCTCGTATTCGCATTGATGGGTTTAGGCTTTATACTCCACTTCACACCTAAATCATGGGAAAATGCCTGTATGCGAAGCACCATTTCCATGCCCCTGTACCTTAAAGCACTTTCCCTGGTAGTTGTAATCATCATCGTGATGCAAATAAAATCATCGGATATCCAACCGTTTATATATTTTCAGTTTTAAGTCATCTGTAAATTGCTCCGTAAGCGGCACAAGCGCGATAATCCGAACCCTCGGCATCCGAACCGAAAGCAGACCACGCCGACGGACGGAAAATTTTATCCTCTTCCACATTGTGCATGCAAACCGGAATACGTAACGCAGCAGCCAGACTGATCAGATCCGCACCGATATGTCCGTAGCTGATAGCTCCGTGATTCGCTCCCCAATAATTCATGACCGAATACACGTCTTTGAAACGTCCCTCTCCGGTAAGTTTAGGTACAAAAAAGGTAGTTGGCCAGGTTTTATCCGTGCGTTTATTGATGATATCGAATGCATATCCGGGTAAACGGGCGCTCCAGCCTTCGGCAATTTGCAACACCGGCCCAAGACCCTTTACCATATTCAAGCGACTCATTGTGATCGGCATTCCTTCCACAGTCAGGAAGTTGGATGAAAAGCCTCCT
>JAITTA010000198.1 GCA_031287395.1 Dysgonamonadaceae bacterium
TTATACGTTTTGAAATGCACCCCGACGGTAGTTATGATTATAAAAACTACAATGAGAACGATGGATTGCCTAATAATACAATTCATGGAATTCTTGAGGGTTCGGAAGGCGAATTGTGGTTGAGTACCAATACCGGAATCGTATTATTTGACCCGCTGAAAGAAACTTTCAGGAGTTTTAACCAGAAAACCGGATTGAAAATTATTGAGTTCAGTGATAATGCTTATTATAAGGATGAAATCCAACCGGTTTATTTCTTCGGAGGCGTGGACGGTGTTGTCTGGATCAAAACGGAAGAGAATTACAGAAAACGGTATTTCCCGGATATCTATTTTACGAAACTCCGGATTTTCAATAAGGACTATAACATTCATGATTTTGAAAAAATGGAAGGAAAAGAACCATGTATTGAGCTGAATCATGAGCAAAATTTCTTTGCGATCTCATTTGTAGCCATGGATTTTATAAATGGAGAAAACAGCAGGTATTCCTATAAGTTGGAAAATTTCAGCGATATTTGGATGGATACTCCTTCCAACGAGGCTCAGTTCACGAATATTCCTCCCGGTAATTATATCCTGAAAGTCAGGTATAATGATGGTATTGCTGATGATGAAAATCAAATGAAAAGTATTCGTATCGTCATATTGCCTCCCTGGTATGCAAGTGTTGCCGCTATGGTCATTTATCTGTTGCTGGTTGTAGGGGCGCTTTTCCTGATTTACTGGTATCTGAAAATCAAATACGAAAGAAAAAAGAAAAAGATCGCAGGACAATTGGCGGAAAAATACAAAGAAGAAATGTATGAAGGAAAGCTTCGTTTTTTTACGAATATTACGCATGAATTCTGTACGCCATTGACTCTCATTTACGGGCCGTGTGAACGGATTCTTTCGCATGACGGCAGTGATTCGTTTGTAAGAAAATATGCCCGGATGATTAAATCAAATACCGAACGATTGAACAGCTTGATTCAGGAAGTCATTGATTTTCGCCGTTTGGAGACAGGTAATAAAACGATTCATATTAAACCTTTGAATATCAGTCTATTGATGATTGATATTGTAGATTCTTTCAATGAATTGTCCGAACAGAATAATATTGTTTTTCAGGTTCAGGCCGGATTGGATGTTGTCTGGAATACCGATTCCGGTTGTTTTACAAAAATATTGAATAATCTCATTTCGAATGCATTTAAATATACTCCTGCGGGTGGGAAGATAATCGTTTCGGTAAGTATAGAGAACGATACGCTGCAGTTAAAAGTCTATAACACGGGAAAAGGTATTCGTAAGGATGATATTCCTCTTATGTTTAATCGTTATAGCGTATTGGATAACATCCAAGAGAATACGATCAAGGGGCTTTCTTCAAGGAATGGATTGGGACTGGCAATCTGTCATAGTATGACCGAATTGCTCCGGGGAAAAATAGAAGTTGAAAGTGAGTTGAACGACTACACCCGGTTTATAGTTTCGCTTCCTCGTTTGGAACCGAATGAAAATGCTCTTGGCATATCGCCTGATATTCCGGAAGAATCGAAAACCCGGATCTGCCTGAAAGAGGACATTCTTGTCGGAAGCGAGGAGGAAAATTTGTATGATGACCATAAGAAGCATGATATACGTATTTTGGTTGTCGATGACAATAAAGAATTGTTGTGGATGATCAAGGAAATACTTTCGGACGAATATACGGTTGTTACGGCAACCGACGGAGAGAAAGGACTGCAATTCCTTAAGGAATCTCCTCCGGATTTAATAATCACCGACATTATGATGCCTAATCTGGATGGTATTTCCCTGACAAGGCAGCTCAGGCAAAATCGGCATACCATGCATATCCCGTTGGTTATTTTATCTGCCAAAAATGCGATAGATGAACAAATAGAAGGAATAGAATCAGGAGCGGATGTTTACATTCCGAAACCATTCGATGCTCAATACCTGAAGACGGTAATCAAGCATCTGATAAAAAACCGGAAAAATATGGAAACGTATTATAACTCTTCGGCAAGCGCATTCGATTTTTCGAAAGGCCGGTTGATCCGGAAAGAGGATAAACTGTTCCTGCAGGCGGCTATCCGCATAATCGATGATAATATCGACAATACAGGCTTCTTGCCGGGTGATTTGGCAAGTGCTTTACAAGTTAGCGTCCGCAATTTGTACCGGAAATTCAAAGAACTCGATTTGCCTTCACCAAAGGATTTCATCAAAGAACAACGGATTGCTCATACGGCTAAATTACTGCTTACAACTACCCTGACTATCCAGGAAATTATGTATAAAACGGGTTTTACCAATCGGTCTCATTTTTATAAGGAATTTGCCAAATATTACAACAATCAGACGCCTAAAGATTACCGGAAAAGCAATAAGTTAAAGGACGATTCGATGTCGAAATCTGTTTCGTCTGAAAATACTATTTCACAGGAATCAGTTTAAAATAACCGAATTCCGCAGGCTGTTCTTCCGCTCCGATATGGATTAATCCGGGCCTGGCAACCCTGTCCCAACGGACTAAATAACCCAGATCGGGATGCTCTGTGTCTTGTTGTACTTTTATCCAGTTATTCCCATCAGCGCTCCAAAAGAAATTGCCTTGGGAACCGTTATTCACTTCTATTTTTAAAAAAGGATGCGGAACCGGTAACAGGATATCCGTAAGTGTCGTTTCCTTCCCGTTTTTTATTGTTTTAATCAACAGCCGGTTATCCATACTTCCGAATGCCACCGAATTTTTATCGTCGCCATACATTGTTAAGCCTTTGAAACCGCTATTCCGATTTATAACCCTGGTCTCGTAGGTGTAATACGGAGAGTTTGGGCGAATGCAAAGTGCTGTTCCGTTCTGATTATCGGATTTGGGTGTTCCGGATAAACTCAATTTTCCTTTTCCCGGGATGATTTTGGGCGTGGAGTAGGGATAATTCCAAGTCCATTTATTTGACAGGACAGATGATTTGAAACGATCTTCAAAATTGCCGGCAAGACTTTGTATAGTCTTGTTGAAAGGCGTTTTTTGAATCAATGTAGCCTGATTCCCTGTGGTGAAACGGATCCAGTTGTCATCCCCGGCAACAGCTTCCTGCAGCATAACCTGGCGACCCTGATAGAAACCGGAACCTGTCAGATAGGCGTGAAACAGATAAAACATCCGTCCGTCCGGAGTGGTTGTTAATGTCCCATGTCCGCATGACAGGATCTCTTTGCCGTCTCCCTGAAGAATAGGATTTCCCGGATATTTTTCATAAGGCCCTTTCATCTCTTTGGAGCGGGCTACATACACCTGGTAATCGCTTTTGGGACCACAACAACTCTTGGTAGAGTAAAGTATGTAATAGTAATCTCCTTTTTTGAACCAGTGTTGGCCTTCCATTCCGATGCCTTCCTCGTCTTTCAGGAGGGTGAAAGGTTCGCCGGCAAGACGTAATCCGTCGTCCGATAATTTGCAGGCCAATAGTTCGATTGGTCTTTTATCCAGTCCGTATGCCTTCCAACTGATATACAATTCTCCGTTATCTTCCAGGACGAAGGCATCGATGGCTTCTGTGCCCCATTCCACAATAACGCCGTGATCCGTGAACGGATGATCCGGATGGTCCGTCGATGCAACTCCGATATAGGAAACTCTATTTTTATTCCGGGCTGTGTAATAGACATAAAGTTTATTCCGGTGATGGAATAATTCGGGAGCCCAGAAGGAAGAAGTCGTCCATTCCGGTTGTTTTTGAAACAGATGTCCTTTTTGTGTCCAATTCACAAGATCCTTCGATTCAAAAAACGGATAAAACGGAGCCCATTCCGAAGATGTGCCGGAAGCATAATAAGTATTTCCGATCATGACGATGCTGGGATCAGCTACATCTTCACGAATAACGGGATTCGTGAATGTCGATTGTTTTTGTCCGTTGATGGAAACACAAATAAAAAATAACAAAAAAGAAAGAAAGGTGCTTTTTTTCATGTGTACATCATTTATTTTTACCGGTGTGAAGCCTATTTCCCAAAATGAGCGTCAAAAGCCGTGACCGAAGGTTTAAAATCTATTGTTTTGACCAGTTTACAGGATTCCAGGGCCCCGTGTTCCCGGTCCATGGCGCTGTCTTCCCATTCCACGGAGAGAGGGCCGGAATATCCGATATCGTTGAGGGCACGGATGATTTCTTCAAACCGGATTTTTCCTCTTCCCAGACTCCTGAAATTCCAGTTTCTGCGTGAATCGCCGAAAATCGTATGTCCTCCGAAGACTCCAACCTGACCGGGTTTATCGTTCCAGTAAACGTCTTTCATATGAACGTGATGGATGCGGTCCGGGAACTGGTAAATAAAATCCACGTAGTCGACACCCTGATATCCCAGGTGGCTCGGATCATAATTGAATCCGAAAGCCGGGTGGTAACCGATTGCTTCCAGGGTACGGCGCGCGGAAAAAGTATCAAATGCGATTTCCGTAGGATGGACTTCCAACGCGAAACGTACTCCGAATTTATGGTATTCATCCAGTATCGGTATGAAACGGCGTGCGAAATCCTTATACCCTTCGTCTATCATTTCCTCTGTTACAGGAGGAAATGAATATAACAGATGCCAGATTGAACTACCGGTAAATCCTACAACCGTATTTACTCCCAGAGTTTTGGCCGCTTTCCCCGTCCGGATCAGTTCTTCTGCTGCCCGTTGACGAACGCCTTCCGGATTTCCGTCCCCCCAGATATAGTCGGGCAGGATGCTTTGATGTCTTCTGTCGATGTTATCACAAACAGCTTGTCCGATCAGGTGTGTAGAAATCGTATGAAGGCTTAATCCGTATTTTCCGAGAAGATTTTTAATTTCCTCATAATAAGCAGGATCTGTTTGTCCGACGTCCAGATGTACCGGAAGTCCCAGTTCTAATCCGTCGTATCCGAACGACTTTGCTTTTTCACAAACCGTCTCCAGCGAAAGATCTCCCCATTGGAGGGTATATAATGTTACAGGTCGTGCCATACTTTGTATAAATTAAGAATTAAGAATTAAAAATAAAAATTAAGCAAATTGTTATGGCAACTGATTTGTCAGTTGATCATTTTCATCCATTTTGTGTCGCTATTGGAGGATGCTACAATTGTTTCGATGAATTGCATTCCTTTAAGCCCGTCATCCACTCCCGGAAAGTCCAGGTATTCGGGTTTGGGTATTTCTCTGTTGAGCTTACTTTGAAGGGCCAAAGCAAAGTTCCGGTATATGTTGGCAAAAGCTTCGATGTATCCTTCCGGGTGACCTCCCGGTACGCGAGAATTGTGTGCGGCTACCGGCGACATCCATCCGGTAGAGGTACGGATAATTTCTTTCGGCCTGTCGTTCCATTTCATAATCATGGTATTCGGTTCTTCCTGATGCCATTCAAGGCCTCCTTTTTCTCCGTATATGCGGATGCTCAGGGCATTTTCTTCTCCTGCAGCAACTTGTGAAGCCGCCAGCATCCCGCGAGCACCTCCTTCATAACGAATCATCACGACTCCGTCGTCGTCAAGCAGACGGTTCGGTACGAATGTATTCAGTTCTGCGCATACTTCTGTAGCTTGCAGGCCGGTAATATATTCGGCCAGATTGAAAGCATGAGTCCCGATATCTCCCATACACCCGGCTTTTCCCGAACGGCTGGGATCGACTCTCCAGGAAGCTTGTTTATTTGTATCTCCGATGTCGTTCGACAACCATCCTTGTGGATACATCACATAAATCCGGCGAATTTTACCTAAATCACCTCTTATGACACGCATCCGGGCTTCTTTCACCATCGGATACCCGGTATAAGTATGCGTTAATCCGAATAACAAGCCGGTCTTTGTTACT
>JAITTA010000236.1 GCA_031287395.1 Dysgonamonadaceae bacterium
CTGTTCGGGGATACGATAAATATTTCTTTCCGCTCTTCTGCAAATACTTCGGCAAATGTGTGCCAAAGCGGCGCTTTTACATCCTCCAGGGAGGATGAAGCGGTTCAGCTTAGGCAGACGGGCATCCATCTGATCCATTTCATTTTCGAGCATCTCAATCTGGGATTTATCAACCGAACAAATTTCTTCCGGGTCTTCTTCGGTTGCCAAGGCGCAACCAACATTGAATAAAACGGATTGAATTTTCAAGAGTATTTCACGATTGTGAAGGTCTTCGATTTCTTCCAGGAGTAATCCGGTGAATGAGTTCAGTTCATCGACGGTTCCATAAGCGTCCAAACGGATATGCGTTTTAGGAACTCTTTTTCCTCCGACTAAAGAAGTGGTTCCTTTGTCTCCTGTTTTTGTGTATATTTTGCTCTTTTCCATAATCGAAATAAACTTTATAATGTTGTTTATAAATATTGTTTTTTAAGAAAAAAATTCCCCATGAATACAAATCAATCGAAACCGAAACCTGGTGATTTTGAATGATATTTTTCCACAATTTTTTCATTTTTGAATTGTCTCGTATCCCACTCACGACAAAAATACATTCTTTCTTGGATTCGGATATACACAGATTAAGAATATCTGGACAATTGTCGTATCCGGGAATATTGATAAAAATCAGGTCGAATCTTTTATTTTGCCGAAATAGATCTTCAATTCTCTTCAAATAGTCCGTGCATTCGACCTGTAGATTACTTAACCCGGCTTTTTCTGCCAGGACTTTCGTCTTCCTAAACGACGTTTGGTCGTTTTCCAATACCAAACACTCACATCCGGAATGAGCTGAAGCCGGATACAGGCTTATGATTCCTTCCGGAGATCCAACCTGAAGAACAAATTCACATTTAAAAAAGTTTACTAAACGAAACAATAATGCACCATATTTGTGAAAACAGATTCTCTCTTTAGGCGGTTTGGGTTCAAAATTTTGGACCCCGGCTCTTATTTTTTCAAATGCATAATAAGGCATTTTTTCTTCGATAACTTTGGTTATCAGGTCATAAACAAAAGGAGAATGAACCCCATACCCTTTGCGGTAACGGAGTTTTCGGTAAAGAATGGTGCCTTTAAGAATTCCCGGCATTTTTTTTTGTGCAAAAATAAGATAAATGGGAATAGAATAATGCTATATCCAATGATTTTTTTTGTACCATTCGATGCATTCCTGCATTCCCCGTTCCAGATTATAACCGGCTTTAAAGCCCAGCTCCTGTGTCAAAGGATAAGTGTCACATGTCCAGTCGCGTTGTTTCATGATTTTAAACTTATCCCGGTTGAGAGTGGACGGCTGCTTGGTCCATTTAGACCAATCTTCGGCTATTGCTGAAATCAATTTCAATAAAAACAAGGGTACTCTGATTCTTAAAACGAATTTCTTATGTAGTACTTTTTTGACGATTTCAGTATATTCTTTATCGGTGTAAACATCTCCGTCGGCGACAAAATAAGTTTTTCCGGAAATCGGTGATTCCAAAGCCAAAAATGCAGCTTTAACAAGATCTTTGACATAGATGAAAGTCAGCTTTTGCGGTTTAAACCCGGCAGTCATATCGAATCCGGCCTTGATGCTCCTGATCATCAGAAAATAATCCTTTTCGCGTGGACCGTAAACTCCTGTAGGACGGAGTATTATATGTGGAAATTCGTTTTGTCCCTGTAAAAATTGTTCCGCTTTGAGTTTACTTTTTCCATAGGCCGTTTCCGGATTGGGGCGGGCGCTGAGGCTACTCATCAGTATGAATTTATCAGGAACATTCCGGGTTTGTTCCAACGCTTCGATGAAATTCCGGGTAAAAGTATAATTGACTTTATCGAAATCGTCGCAGTGAAGACATTTCGTCACTCCGGCATTGTGGATGATGTAATCCCATTTTCCAAAGCGTTCGACATGTTCGGAGATTTGTTTTTGCAATTGTTCGGGATTGGAAAAACGGAGATCGATAAACCGGATCCTGTGGTCCGCAAGGTATTCTCTGTTGCTGGTTTTCCTGATTCCCGCCCAGGTTTCCCATCCTTTTCCGATGGCATCTTCGATCAGAAAACTGCCGATAAATCCGCTTGCTCCGGTGATTAAAATTTTTTTCATCTTCGTTCTTTAAAAAAACGTTTCATTAATTCCGAGGCTTCATCTTCCAGGACTCCACCTTTCACAATTGTTTTCGGATGGAATACTTCGATTGAAAAATTCCGGTAACCCCGTTTTTCGTCCCGGGCTCCGTAAATCACTTTTGTTATTTGAGACCAGCCCAGAGCTCCTGCGCACATGGAGCAAGGTTCTACCGTAACATAAAGAGTACAATCGATGAGATATTTCCCTCCCAGAACGGATGCGGCAGCCGTAATCGCCTGCATTTCTGCGTGGGCCGTGACATCGTTCAATGTCTCCGTAAGATTGTAGGAACGGGCAATGATTCGATTCCTGCAGACAATCACTGCGCCGACAGGAACTTCTCCTTTATCGTACGCTGTTTTCGCTTCGATCAAAGCCTGTTTCATAAAATATTCATCACTGAACAATTCGTTCATTCCTTCCCTTTTTTATATATTATCCCTCAATCCCTTGCGGGGGACTTTATTCCTTCCTTTTCAGGGGAAGTCATTTATTTTTTCTTGATACGGAGGATATAAACTTCGTCCACCGGCCAGTCGCCCGGTTCGGTAGGAACAGTTGCAATTTTATCTACAACATCCAATCCTTTGGTTACTTCGCCGAAAACCGTATAATTTTGGTCTAGAAATGGGGTTCCTCCGATATTTTTATAGACATCGCGTTCTACCTGGCTGTATTTGACAAGATGTTGGTTGTCGATATCGTTTAATTCGCTTTCGTTATAGGTACGGCCTTGTACGATATAAAATTGGGAAGGAGAAGACCGTTTTTCCGGGTTGACCTGATCTCCCATACGCGCAGCAGCCAAAGCGCCTTTTTTATGGTAATAAGAATATACGATTTCCGCAGGAATGGTATAGTTCAAATCGGCCTGGCCCAGCACATGTTCACCCGGAGCGAGTTTTTTGGTACTCCCGTCTCCGGCCTGAATCATAAAATCTTTGATTACCCGGTGAAACTGAATACTGTCGTAGTAATGTTCGGCTACTAATTTTTCAAAATTGTCACGATGAAAGGGCGTTTTTTCGTATAATTTCACTTCAATGTTCCCCATCGAAGTTTCAATGACATATACGGGTTCGTTTGCATTTTGGGAGTTTGAACCGGAATTGCAGGAACTGAAAAAAATTGCAAGAATCAATCCGAAAGAATTGAGTATGAAGCATTGAGAAACAACGCTCGGAGTCGGCCAATTGAGAAAGTTTTTCATATGTACATCATTTTATTTTTAAAGGTCATATGGAACTCGCGTCCTGTTCTTGCTTTTCGGTGCAAGTTTTGCATGCTCGTTTCATATGTTCGTTATTATATTATGTTTATTCATCGCCTCATTTCATTTTCACTGAACAGCGTAGGATAATCTTGTTCCAGAACTTTGAGGATATGAGACAGGATGGTTTCCCTGTACCAGCGGGAACGATTTGTAATTTTATACTTCGTCAGGTAATTATTGATCGTTTTATACTCTTCTTCATTGAGCATAAACGCAATCCTTTGTACCCGCGGCATATCCGGGACAGACTGTCCATATTTTCGCTTTTTTTTCATTTGCCTGCAAAAATAACGTCTTCTTGGTGAATAAAAAAAGAAAATACTATATTTGTGCAAAAAAAATGCCATGGCCAACCACAATACCTTAGGAAAAGACGGAGAAGAAGCTGCAATCAAATATTTACTGGAATCCGGATACCAAGTGCTGCATATCAACTGGAGAAAAGGGCGTTATGAATTGGATATCGTTGCTAAAACAGATGAAGAATTGGTCGTTGTAGAAGTGAAGACCCGTTCCGGAAGTGACTGGATGAACCCGGAAGATGCTGTCGATACCGGGAAAATCCGGAATATTGTAATTGCAACGGATATTTATATTAAAATTTTTAATATTGATTTGCCGGCTCGATTCGATATCATATCCGTTATCGGATCGTATCCTAATTTTGAAATCAATCATATCGAAGATGCTTTTTTCCCTCCTTTGAATACATACAAGTGAATCTTTTAGTGTGAAATTTTGTTTTTGAAAGATGCTTGAAGAGAAATTTTTCGTAAATTTGCAGAAATAAGTATTGTTTCATGGAAACATGAATAACATGAATGTAGAAGAACTTCATGAATATTGCCTTTCTATTAAAGGAGCAACTGAAAGTTTTCCTTTCGACGAAGTATCACTTGTTTTGAAAGTCCGGGACAAGATGTTCGCCCTGATCCCTTTGGATAGCCCGGAGCTTTCCATTGCCCTGAAATGCGATCCTGAAAAGGCTATTGATCTCAGGGAACAATACAGTTGTGTGGAACCGGCCTATCATTTCAATAAAAAGTATTGGAATACGATCTATCTTAATCGAGGTATGGATGATGATGAAGTGAAATTCTGGATTCGTCATTCGGTGGACGAGGTGATAAAGAAACTACCTAAAAAAGAACAACATGAATATTATCAGGATTGAAGAAACGACTTCGACCAATGTCGAATTACAACAAATGATGGTAGACGGATATTTGGAGGAAGGAACAGTCCTTGTTGCAGGAAACCAGACATCCGGGAGAGGACAAGCCGGAAGCTTCTGGGAATCAGAGCCTGGTAAAAACTTGTTGTTCAGTATTTTGCTTTATCCTGAATTTTTGAATCTGAAACAACGTTTTTTGTTGTCGGAATTAACGGCCAACAGCATTAAACAGGTTCTGGATAACTATATTGATCATATTACGATCAAATGGCCGAATGATATTTATTATCAGGATAAAAAAATAGCCGGAATATTAATCGAAAATGAGATCAGCGAAAATAAGATTAAACAGTCTGTTATCGGTATTGGAATAAATGTGAATCAAGAAATTTTTAGCGATAAAATACCTGAAGCGATATCGTTGAAACAGATTCTGGGAGGAGAGATAGATCTGGATTTATTGCTGGATGAAATAGTCAATCAATTACTTTCGGATTATGAAAAGAAGCTGATAGACGGAGAATGGGATGATGTCAGGCAATATTATCATGATTCTTTGTACAGGAAGTCCGGAATGCATGTCTTTTCCGATGAAAATGGGAAATTTAAGGCCCGGATTGATTCCGTTGCAGACGATGGAGTCCTGTCTCTGGTAACGGAAACAGGTGAAATAAGGCCGTATCTTTTCAAAGAAGTTTCATACGACCGTTAAGCAAAAAATAAAATATTTACGTATGAATAAATACAGACGGATCCTTCTGAAATTGAGTGGCGAGTCCCTGATGGGGGAAAAGCAGTATGGGATCGATGAAAACCGTTTAGGAGACTATGCCCGTCAGATCAAAGAGGTTGCGGGTATGGGTATTGAAATCGGAATTGTGATAGGGGGTGGTAATATTTTTCGTGGATTGAGTGGAACATCCAAAGGTTTTGACCGGGTACAAGGCGATCAGATGGGGATGCTGGCTACGGTTATCAACAGTCTGGCGCTCAGTTCGGCTCTGACGAAAGAGGAAGTCTCGAATCAGGTTTTTACCGCAGTCAGGATGGAGCCTGTCGGGAAGCTTTATTCAAAATGGGATGCCATAGCTGCCATGAAAAGAGGCGAAGTTGCTATTATTGCCGGAGGGACAGGCAACCCGTTTTTCACTACCGATACGGCATCTGCTTTGCGTGGAGTGGAGATAGAAGCCGATGTGATGTTAAAAGGCACCCGTGTCGATGGGGTATATACGGCCGATCCGGAAAAGGATCCCACCGCGACTAAATTCGATAAAATTTCGTACGATGAAATATATAACAGAGGGCTGAAGGTCATGGATTTGACT
>JAITTA010000275.1 GCA_031287395.1 Dysgonamonadaceae bacterium
ACGGATGTGACCGGTTCGCTGAAGGGAACTTACAAAACCGGGGAAGGCACGACAACGATCGACCTGACAGGATATGCCAAAGGCACGTACCTGTTACAGTACAACGGCAAAATTTTCAAAGTCATCAAAAATTAATGTGATAATGAACAAGGTTGTCTCACAATGAACTGCACCCCAAAAGTTTTTTGTCTAACTTTTGGGGTGCAGTTCATTGTGAGACGGTCTTTTTTTATATATTACAACAGGATTTGAAAATTATTTTGCGTAAAAGCACGAGATACTATTGAAATCCATTAGATTATTTGAATCCGAAATCAAGGAAGAATTCAGTCAGATTCTGTTCTGGAGAGACCTTCAGTTTTTTTCGCAGCCGATACCTGCTGTTTTCTACGCCCCTTAAGGAAATATTCAGAAGGGATGCGATGTCTTTAGATGAAAGATTCAACTTGAGACAGGCGCATAGTTTAAGATCATGAGGAGTTAGTTCGGGATATTTATCCTTGAGGTGTTTGAAAAATCCGGTGTGTTTTTGTTCGAATTGAATTAAAAACATTTTCCAATCCTCGTCAATATCCATATTACGGTTTAATAAACTTTCTACTTTAAGGTACAACGGACTTAATATCTTTTTCCCGGAATAGCTATTGTAAAAATCGTCGATTTCCTTCTTTACTTTCATGATCAATTCATTTTTTTGAATAATGAAAGAAGTCTGGGCAAAAAGTTCTTCATTTTTTTCTTCGATTTCTTTTCTCAGATTCAGATTTTGCCGGCGAAGACGCTGTTCTTCCCTCATTCTGATTTTAAGCAAGTGTATGTTCCGGTATCGCCGGAGAATCATAAACCAGATTATGAGCATCAGAATAACAAAAATGAAAAAATAACCGATAAATGTCCAGGGATTGGCATACCAGGGAGGCAGTACCGTAAAAGAAAATAAAACCGGTTCCGAGTGATTTCCCAGATTATCCACGGTACGCAGCATAAATGTATAATATCCTTTGGGCAGGCGCTCGAACAAGATTTCGTTTATTTTAGCCGGTTTAGACCAATCATTGGTTACCCCTTCCAACTGATATTGGAAAAAAAGATTTTTTGCCAGAATATCTTTTGAGGAAAAAGTAAATAAAATTGTATTTCGGGAATATGGAACATCATTATTTATTTCTCCGGGAGATAAAAATTGTTTCTTGCCTTTAGCGTTCATACTTGTAATTGATCGTATATACGGAAACGCAATGATGGAATCTCCGGGCAGAACAACCTGGCTGTTGTGCAGCAGGAATCCGTTATCCAAGCAGATAAGGCTCAATGAATCGTCCAGAGCAACGGCATTTTCATACATATTAACCAGCGACAGGTTATTGTATCCGATATCAAACCGGTCGATGATACGAAAGTCGTAACCATCGTAGAAAAACTTATAAATACAATTTCCCGTAATTGCAAAAAAGAGATTCTCAGACAATGTAACAATATTCTTCAGAGCATGAATTCCTTTAAAGCATGAATTCATTTTTTCATATTCTATCATTTTGTTTTGTAAATCATCATAGATATAAAATTTATCGTCGCCTTCAAAAACGATCCTATTCCCTAATTTAAATACTTTTAAGTCGTTATATTGATCCTCATTCATACCGGCGCCATAATGTCCCAGGTATTTTATATCATTTAAGTTTTTGTTTAACCGGCAATGATACAGGCCTTTTTGTGCATGACCGAGCCAGATATTCCCCAAATGGTCGGATTCAATTGAGATAATAGGCTCCGGAATGTCACGAAAACTATAGATCATTTCATATTTTTCCGACATAATTCTGGCTATGAAATAAGTACCCAGGAAAAAATATTTTTCCCCTTTGTAGTTGAAATCGGTGATTTTATAGACGCCGGTACAGGGTTGAGACGTGACGTTCAGATTTTTATCAATAATTTTCAATCCGTAATTATGTCCGCAAATCAGTTTATCTTTGTGATTCCTGATATCCCAGATCTGCCCTTTTGTCTGATCTACCATTTCCAATTGAGATAGAGAACCCGGCTGATTCAATTGGTCCCGGGGTACATAAAAAACACCTTGATTTGTTCCCAGGAAGAGCTTATCCCCTGAAAAAGCCGCAGAGTAGACGGCCCCGATTTTTCCGGAAGGATTGACATAGCAATCCATTCCTCTTAAAAATTGTATATAACTGATCCCTCTATCCAATGCAGTCCAGATGTTTCCGTTGGTATCTTCGAATAATGCCAGCAAAGTATTGTTTTGCAAAAAATGATCGGTTGAAAAATGATTGATAATTTGTCCTGATTTATCGACTTCATATACTCCATTAAGAATGGTACCTATAAAATAATTTCCGTTTTTCTTTAAAATACCGCAATTGATTTCGTATTGTTTTCCTATTTCCGAAATATCGGCATCCCATTTCTTAAAATTATCTCCGTTGTAAATATAGAAACCCATTGTCGAAGTTCCTACCAGGTATTGGTTATTGGGGAAAGGCAACACAACACGGACTTCGGTAGATGCAAAGATTGAACTTCCGGGGATTTCTTTCAAAGTGTTTTTTCCCAAACGGAATAAACCGTTACGTATTTTCTGAACCCAGAGTTCATCATATACCTTCATCAAAAAAATAAGATTGCTATTTCCGGCATCAAAGACCTTGACCTCTCTGTTATCGTATGTGTAGATATGACTGAACGATTGGAAATAGACCAGACTGTCGGTAACCCATATTCTCCAGATATCGTCATTGTGCAATTCGTTTTTCGTCAATCCCCGGCTGAGGGAAGTATACGCCAGGTCTCCGGACAGATCTCGTTTCCATATCCCAAATTCTTCATATCCTCCGGTATATATTGAGTTATCGGACGAAACAGCGACCGCGCGAACCACCTCTGTTTTCGGTAATGAATATAATTTCCAGTTGAT
>JAITTA010000288.1 GCA_031287395.1 Dysgonamonadaceae bacterium
ACTGAAAGTCCGTACAAATGCAGATACTCCTCACGATGCAAAAGTTGCCCGCGATTTCGGAGCTCAGGGTATCGGACTCTGCCGTACGGAACATATGTTCTTCGAAGGAGACAAAATCATTGCCATGCGTGAGATGATTCTCGCTAAAGATGAAGACGGACGTCGCAAAGCATTGAACAAATTGTTGCCTTTACAACGCGAAGACTTTACGGGAATATTCAAAGCAATGAAAGGCCTACCCGTAACCGTTCGTTTGCTGGACCCGCCTTTGCACGAGTTTGTTCCCCACGATGAAAAAGGCCAGGAAGAAATGGCCAAAGTAATGGGAGTTCCTTACGAAGAAATACACGCCCGTGTTGAAAGCCTTCTGGAACAGAACCCGATGTTGGGATTACGCGGTTGCCGCCTGGGTAACCTGTATCCCGAAATTACCGAAATGCAAACCCGTGCCGTCCTGGAAGCCGCATTGGATCTGAAAAAACAAGGTATTGAAACACAGCCTGAAATCATGGTGCCCCTGACCGGTATTCTATATGAATTCCTGGCTCAGAAAACGATCATCGATAAAACGGCAAAGCAGGTATTCGCAGAAAGAAATGACAAAATCGACTATAAAGTCGGTACTATGATCGAAATTCCGAGAGCAGCTCTTACAGCCCACAGAATCGCTACAGCAGCGGAGTTCTTTTCTTTCGGGACAAACGACCTGACTCAAATGACCTTCGGTTATAGCCGCGACGACGTAGCCAAATTCCTCCCGATGTACATCGACAAAGGAATCCTGAAAAACGACCCGTTTGCAGTACTCGACCAGAATGGAGTCGGACAGTTGGTAGAAATAGCAACTCAAAGGGGCCGTGAAATCCGCCAGGACCTGAAATGCGGAATTTGCGGAGAACACGGAGGAGAACCCTCTTCCGTTAAATTTTGTCACAAAGTCGGATTAGACTATGTAAGTTGCTCGCCATTCCGCGTACCTATCGCAAGACTGGCAGCTGCACAAGCGGTGATTGAATAAAAAAAGTTTTACGTTATACGTTGTGTATAAGCATGACGTATAACGTATAACGTATAACGTAAAATGTAATGGACAAATACTTGGTTTTCAAAACCCGTGACGAACTTGTCAGAATCAAAATAGATCGGATTCTGTATTTTGAAGCAGAAAGAAACTACACCAAAATGGTATTAACCAACGGGATACAGTTTGTTTTTGCCGTTAATCTCGGAAAAATTGAAGAGATATTGGAGAAACAGGTAAAATCGTACTCCAATGTCCTTGCCAGGGTAGGAAAAAGTTTCATTATTAATAAAAATCACGTGCTTCAAATCAGTCTCCCGAAGGCAAAATTGCTTTTTTCCACAGCTGATGGGAAAGCCCGGGAACTGATCGTTCCGAAAGATCCTCTGAAACAACTGAAGGAAACTTTAGAAAATGAGCTCTCCACAACTAAATCGGAATAGTTATGAAGAGAAAGTCGAGTACGAAACAGGATCGTGAACACACTGACATCTTTATCGCCAGTGAAAAAGGGAAAGACAGCACGGTTTATGATTTTGTAACAATCGATGAAACTTACGCCGACTTGCCGGACGCAGTTATAATCGATATGTCGGCTGACGAAAATGACGATTTTTATTCGATTGACGTTAACGTGAATATAGATTCTTTCGTGAGCCTTGATGATGATGTTATTGTTTCCGGATTCACAGATGAAGATTTTAACGCAACCATTATTGACTTGGATAATAACTGATTAAATTATGATTTCAATTCGTTGTCCCCATTGCCATGTAGGACTGAAAGTGGATGAGACAAAGATCCCGCCTCAAATCCAAACTTTCGGATGTCCTCAGTGTAAAGAGCCTATTCCTGTCTCGTTAATTACCCAGAAATTACGTACAGACGACTCCGATACGGTAATATTAAACCTTCCCTCAGATTATCAACCCATCGGACGCCTGAAGGTCATGCAAAACCCTTTGACTCCGTCACAAACGATTCACCTGAATGAAGGAATTAACCATATCGGAAGGAAATCAAATGTTACAAATAACCCTACGGCTATAGAAACAGGCGATAAATTAATGAGTCGCAGTCACATAGCCATTGAAGTAAAAAAAGATGCAAAAGGGAAGTATAAATATTTCCTTTCGGATACCAAAAGTAAAAACCGTACGTTATATAATAGTAATTACATCGAATCCGGAGAAGTCGTCGCTTTGAAAAATAAAGACGAAATACAAATAGGGCAAACCCGGATGATGTTTGAAGAGTAAAATCTTGGTTAACTATTATAAAATTTCGATTTATGATTATCAGTATCCAGAAACCATTTTCGATTAACGAAATAGGGAAAAGAACCAATAACGAAGACTCTATTTATCCTAAAAATGAAAATGTTACCGTCAGCGACAGGTTGTTCCTCGTCTGTGACGGTGTGGGGGGTGCGAATAAGGGAGAAGCTGCCAGTGCCTTGGCTTGTGAAAGTATCCAGACTTATTTTCGTACATTCCTGGATATCGAAAATGACATCGATGTCGATTTTATAGAAAAAGCGATCCGTTATACGGAAGCCCGGTTTGACGAATACATACAGGAAAATCCGGAATCCAAAGGAATGGCGACCACCCTTTGCCTGATGTACTTATCTCCTAATGGAGTATTTCTGACCCACGCCGGCGACAGTCGTATTTATCAGGAACGAGACGGTAATATTATTTTCAGAACCGAAGACCACTCTTTAGTCAATTCCTGGGTGAAATCGGGAAAAATCAATGAAGAAGAAGCCAGGAACCATCCTCGTAAAAACATTATATACAGAGCAATACAAGGATCGGAACACCCGGTAGAAGTAGATGTCATACAACTGGTCGATATCCAACCCGGAGATTCTTTCCTCATGTTCACAGACGGTATCAATGAGGCTATTTCGGACAATGAAATTTGTGAAATTTTATCCGGAAAAGCGTCTTCCGAATCCAAAATGTCTGAAATCAAGGAAATATGTTCAGGAAAGGCCCGCGACAATTATTCAGCCTTTCTAATCCCGATACAGGATGTCCAGGATTCAAAAACATTCAAACAATTTTTTCTTTCATTCCTTTACTCTTTCATGTAAAAATCGTACCTTTGATTCCTATTACTCAAAGTCCTAATGCATCTAAAAGAAGGATATCATCTACACAATGGAAAATACCAGCTTCTTAACGTAATTGGAGAAGGAGGTTTCAGTCTGACTTATAAAGGTCTTTGGAATACGGAAGTCCATGGTCCTCTGGGTAAGATCCCGACTCAGGCCCCTGTCTGTATCAAAGAATACTTTTTCAAAGACTATTGCCTTCGTAACGAAAAAACGAATTTTATAGAATCCAATTCTGCCAATGGAAAAATCATCTTCGACAAATACAAAGAAAAAATTATAAAGGAAGCCCGTATTCTTGCCGAAATACATCATCCGAATGTCGTAAAAGTATTGGAAGTATTCAAACAGAACAATACTGTTTACACCATCATGGAATTTATTTCCGGGGATTCTTTGAAAAAAGAACTCGAACAATCGGGAATTTTTAAAGAAGAAAAACTTTTACCTGTTATCTATAAGATAGGACAAGCTCTGCAATATATTCATAAAAAAAATATACTCCACCTTGATATAAAACCCAGCAATATCCTGATGGAAGGAGCAATTCCCAAACTCATTGATTTCGGAATAAGTAAACGTTACGATCCTCAATATCAACAGGAAACCAGTACGACTATTCTTGCTGCTTCCAAAGGATATGCTTCTATAGAACAGTATGACAGCGAAGGAATGCAGGTTTTTTCCCCATGCCCGGATGTCTATTCTCTCGGAGCAACCATGTATTTCCTTTTAACCGGTGAAACACCGACAGAATCAATCCTGCGTTCGACAAAAGGGCTTCAAAATCCCAGGGAACTGAACCCGGAGATCTCCGAAAATACGGAAAGAGTGATCCTCAAAGCAATGGAACTCCATGCAGACGACAGATACCAGTCTGTCATCGACATGATTACAGACCTTGGATACGAACCGGGAAAAGATCAGGTGCAACTCCCTTCCCAACCTAAAAATGACGATGATCAAACAATCTTGTTGAACCCAATCAGACCACAAGAGGAAGAACCTTTCGATGTTGACGATCAAACACAGATCTATTCCGTTGATGAAGAGCGAAGGAAAAAAAACAGGAAGAAAAAACTTTTGCTCTATTTTCCCCTTGTACTGATTTTGATTGCCGGAATTCTATTCTCTTTTTTTCCCAATACTCTATTTTCTTTTCAGAAAAAAATCGGATACTATGGAGAAAACGAACAAAAATACACTCAATATTACGAATCCGGAATACAACAATTTAACGAACGTAATTTTAGTCAGGCAAAAGAAGAATTCAATCTCGCAAAAAAATACAAAAACACCAAAGAAGTAGAGAATTATCTTACGAGTATCGACCGTATAATGGACTTATATACGGCAACTGAAGATAGTATCATACAAGGAAATACTACAAGAACCGCTACTCCATCCCAGGAAATAAACCCGGATAATACGGCTCCTGTTCAGGAAAAACCGGAAGAAAATACAGAGGTAAAAAACGAAGAATATGAAAAATACGAACAGTTTTTCAAATCAGGAATCGCTTCATTCAATAAAAAAGATTTTGTATCTGCAAAAAAAGATTTTGAAACTGCTGTTTCTTATAAAAATACCACCGATGCAAATAACTATATTTCCCTATGTAAAAACGAATTAGAAAAAATCGAAATTACTAACCGGAAAAAACTTTATGAGATAATTACAGAATTTAGTACTTTTGTTGTCGTTAGAAAAAAAGCTAACGACTTAATCGGAATGGTCGATATTAAAGACTGGAAGGAGAAGGTTGACTGTAAATATCTATCAACCGAACCGGTGGGTAAAAACCGGGTATTCGAAAGAGAAGATGGATTTTTTGATGTTTATTCACCTTCCGGGGTATTGATTGAAGAAAGGATAGACACCTACAATTATTAAATAACCTGAATGAAGCTGTTTTGTTTTCTTCTGTTTATTATGTGTTTGAGTTTTTCAAACATGTATGCTCAGTCTTACTCTGACTACAATCGCAGAGGGGATTTGGCTATGGAAGAAAAGGATTATCGAATTGCCAGAAGTCATTATTCTCAAGGACTTAGTAATTGCGACTACTACAGCATAAAAAAATTGACGGAGATATGGGAAACTCAACCCGAACAACAACATGGTATGAGAAATACAATTGTCCGGTGTAGAGAATGTCTTATCAGATTGTCCGAAAAGGACAAGGATGCCAATGCCATGTCACTGCTCATTGATTATTTCAACAAGGGAATCGGAGGAGAAAAAGACTCCATCAAAGCAGAACAGTGGCGAAAAGAAGCCGCATCAATTATCGGACCTCCACTTGTTGCTGAAAGTAAAAACACTCCGAATCGTATTGATACTCCGGAACCGATCACCATCACAAATACAAATACGATCCCAAGTCTGAGTTTTTTTGACAAATACAATTTATTCCCGGCCTATACCTATTCCCCTACAATGCCGGTCGGAGTTACAATAGGCGGTTTCAGTAAATTCGGAATCATGTTCAGCTTCAAATCGAGTGCCGGAAAAAGTCAGAAAAGCCAGTATGACTGTAATAATAAGACAATACTGAATATCAATACGAACGATTACGCCTACAGCTTCTCCCAAGAGGAAAAATGGCATAGTACAATGATTACGGCACAAGTTTTGTTCCCGGTCATTATCAGAAAAATGTTTATATCTGCCGGAGGCGGATACGGTAAACGTGGACTATACCATAAAGCAGACCTCTTTGCTTTAAAAACCGGAGAAAAAACCGGAAGTGCCTGGTGTTATAATATACAAGAGTCATACAAAGGGATGACTGTAGAAGCCGGAATTTTGTATAAATACAAACATCTCCTGATCATGGGAGGAATTAACTCCGTGTCATTTAAAGATCTGGACGGGTATATCGGTATCGGGTATTCATTCTAAAAATAATCGGACAATGAAAAAAATCAACCTATTCTGTATATTCATTCTTTTCTGTGCATTTTCGTGCCTGGAGAATGTTGATATGCCCAAAGAAAGGCAGAATGTTGCATTGCCGGAATTGAAAATGGAAGAAATTTCCGATCTCAAATACAACGGCGCTACCATCAATGCCAATATTGAATCGGCTAACGGATATAAGATTATTTCCAGGGGTTTCATTCTCGGTTTGAACAGTAATCCGAGAAACGGAGGGGACAGTATACCTGTTCTTTTCGAAGGAGATGGAACCGGAAAATTTTCGCATCAGGTTGAAGAGTTAAAAACGAATACAACCTATTATTATATGGCTTATGCCGTTAACTCCAAGGGAATACAATACAGCGACATATCCAGTTTCAGAACCTGGACGGAAACACCAACGGTCAGAACCGGAAATGCCCAGAACGTAGCAGATGGAAATGCTATTTTCCAAGGTGATATCCTCTCCGAAGGAGCTTCACCCATCATTGAATGCGGAATTTGTTGGAGTACCGTCTCCGAACGGCCTTTATATAACGTTAACAATACTTATATCTCACCTGATGTGGAAGAACACTTTTCTACCATAGTCAGTAAAATGGCCGGAGGAATCACCTATTACTTCAGGGCATTTGCAATAAACGGCAGTCACGGCATATCATACGGAGAAACCGTAGCCTTGTCAACTCCTCCTGTATGGGAAAAACTTCCATCATTTCCCGGAGGAGGAAGATTAAGTCCAACCACTTTCACATTATTACAAAACTTCTATGTCGCAACCGGTGAAGCTGAAAATACAGACTTACAAAATAGTGTTTGGGAGTTCAATCCGAGTTCCGGAGTTTGGCAGGAAAAAACCGGTTTTCCGGGGATCGCCCGCAAAGGTGCATCCTCCTTTGTCATAGACAACAAAACCTATTTAGGATTCGGAACCGGCAATAATGGAGGTATATATTCCTTTAAAGATTTCCGGTCCTACCTGCCAAACCAGGATATCTGGAACCCCATAGAAATGGAATTCCCTTCCGAATCCAGAGGATACTCCCCGGCATTCAGTTTAAACAATACCGGATATGTCGTTGGAGGTCAGAATTATCCGGCATACGAAACTTTGAGCGAAGTGTGGACATACAGGTCTGTTGGAGGGTCCGGCATATGGACTCAGAAAAAACCGTTCCCTATCCCCATCATGGGGGGGATTGCTTTCACTTCAAACGACAGGGCCTTTATCGGTTTAGGAAAATGTTTGAATCCGGACATCTATTATAATGAAATATGGGAATATAATTTGCAAAACGATACCTGGAAAATTATCAGTACTGTTCCTGACGATTTCAAACTGGCAGAGGGAGAGATTACAAACGTAACGGTCATTGAACAAAAAGCCTACATTATAGATGGGATCAACCAGGTATGGATATTTGATCTTATCACGGAAAAATGGGAACAGAAATCCATCATGCCGGGAGACCTGCAACCAAATCAATGCATGTTCTCCAGACAACATGATATTTTTGTCGGATTAAAAAGAAATTCCCCGATTTTCTACAAGTACAGACCATTCTGGGATAATCCTATAACACCATAAAATCATGGATTTACGTCAAACCATACAAAAAAATGTGGACCTGCTGAGTAGCGACCATGACGTTTCATATCCATACATTCCTCTATATGAAAGACAATTGCCTTCTATTAAGGATCTGAACGGTATTGTAGAAACCATTCGGGAAATTCTTTTCCCGGGATACTTCGGAAGTATGCCTGTAAGCCTCAACTCCCTGGAATATCATACAGGAGTAAATTTGGAAAAACTTTACAACCAATTAATAACGCAGGTAACAAATGCACTTCACTTCGATTCCCCTCAAAATGCCGGAAACGAAAAAGCAATCAACGAAAAAGCAAAGGAAATTTGCGCCGGATTCATTAATAAATTGCCTGTAATTAAATATCTGTTATCAACCGATGTCAAAGCCATCATGGATGGAGATCCGGCAGCAAAAAACTACGCGGAAATCATTTTCTGTTATCCGGCTATGAAAGCGTTGCTCAACCACCGGGTTGCTCACGAAATGCTTCAATTGGGTATTCCGTTGATTCCACGAATCATCTCGGAAATTGCTCATACCGAGACCGGAATCGATATTCACCCTCAAGCCCGGATCGGAGAGTATTTCAGCATCGATCACGGTACCGGTGTCGTCATCGGACAAACAACCATCATTGGAAATCATGTACGTTTGTATCAGGGGGTTACGTTGGGAGCAAAAAGTTTTGCCCTCGATGATGCCGGGAATCCGGTGGATATCCCGCGACATCCGATTATTGAAGATGATGTAACCATCTACTCCAATTCATCGATACTTGGAAGAATAACTATTGGAAAAGGGACCACCATAGGAGGTAATATCTGGTTGACACACAGTGTGAAACCCTATTCAAAAATAGTACAGACAAAAGCCGTTGAATTATCTTTTTCCGACGGATCAGGTATCTGAATTTATTCCTTGAATATGGATAGTTAAAATAAGCCCCGCCAATTTCCAGGTTTCTTATCGGGACATTTATTTTATTTCTTTGTTTTTTGTGTCATATATACACCACCATGATCGTTCCCTGCTCCAACAAACACCGCTAGTTTACGGGATTTTCCGGTATTATTCTCTTTTAGTTCTACAAAAAGTTTCCTCTTTTTATGTATTACTGTATACCATTCTCCATAAACGGTATCCCGATAGCGGTAAAACGTTTGTTTAAATGAACTTTTTGTAATGCTGGATGGATCATAGGGATATGTTTCATTTAAATGAGATGTTGAGTCATTGCCTATTATAGTTAGTACCTCTGTAATCTCCATATCTTCACTGTATTTGCTGGTTTTGAAAGTAATTTTATTTTTTCCAGCATCTACAGTTACATAATTTTTATCAAAAATAATTGGCCTCCCTC
>JAITTA010000016.1 GCA_031287395.1 Dysgonamonadaceae bacterium
CATGGTGCCGATATCTTACTGAGGACTCATACCTCTTCGGTACAGACAAGGATTATGGAAAATACTCAACCTCCGGTTCGTATTATCTGTCCAGGTCGTGTTTACCGGAATGAAGCTATTTCTTATCGTGCCCACTGTTTTTTTCATCAGGTGGAAGCCCTGTATGTGGACAAAAACGTTTCATTTGCAGATCTAAGGCAAACCTTGATGTTTTTTGCGAAGGAAATGTTCGGACAAGATACCAAAATCCGTCTCCGTCCTTCATACTTTCCATTTACGGAACCCAGTGCCGAAATGGACATCAGTTGTAACCTTTGTGGAGGAAAAGGATGCCCGTTCTGCAAACATACCGGCTGGGTAGAGATCCTGGGTTGCGGAATGGTACACCCGAATGTTCTTGAAAACTGTGGAATCGATAGTAAAACCTATACGGGATATGCACTGGGAATGGGTATCGAACGGATAACCAACTTGAAATACCAGGTTAAAGATTTGCGTCTGTTCTCCGAAAACGACATAAGATTCCTGAATCAATTCAAATCAGCACAATAAAAGGTATACAGTGCACAGGAACGGTACACGATAATACACCTGTAACTCAGGTATAGAGTGCCATTCACCGGGTACCGTCGACCGTAGACCTTTTTACCAAATACAATATGATGACTAAAAAACAACGATACGAAGAAATTATCGCATGGTTTGGACAAAACATGCCCATAGCTAAAAGCGAACTGCATTACCACGATCCCTACCAGTTATTGGTTGCTGTAATGCTTTCGGCCCAATGTACCGACAAACGGGTTAACATGACGACTCCGGCTTTATTTGAAGCATTTCCTGAACCGGAAACACTCGCAGCATCCAACCCGGAAACTGTTTTCAGTTATATAAAAAGTATCTCTTACCCCAATAGTAAGGCAAAACACTTGGTCGAAATGGCCGGAGTCCTTATGAAGGATTTCAATGGGGTTGTTCCAAACAACATTGAAGATTTAATGAAATTGCCGGGTGTCGGAAGAAAAACAGCCAATGTCGTTGTTTCGGTTGCATTTGATGTCCCTGCAATGCCGGTCGACACTCACGTTTTCCGGGTATCAAACCGAATTGGCCTCACCGATAATTCCAGAACACCTTTTGAAACAGAAAAAGAACTGGTAAAACACATTCCCCGGGAAATACTTGGAAAAGCTCATCACTGGCTTATACTGCACGGAAGATATGTTTGTACCGCTCGTAAACCACATTGTGAAAATTGCGGCATCAGCAATTTTTGTAAATATTACGAATCTCATCCTATATGAAATGAGCCTGCAAAACTTGCACCAAAGAGCATGAATATGAAGCGAGTTCCATATGACCTTTTAAAATAAAATGATGTACATATGAAAACAACAAATACTAAAAAAAATAATCTTCAATTCATATATTACCTACTTATTGTACTAAGTACAATATCTTCCTGTAAGCAAAAAACAGAGTCCAATTCTTTAAAAGAAACGGAGAAACTGACTATTGGAGCCATGTCATCTATGGATTTTGTCCCTATTGCAGTTGCCAAAAAGATGAATTTTTTCGAACAAAACGGAGTCAATGTCTCAATCGAAAAATTTTATGCTGCCAACGACCGGGACGCTGCCTTCCAAAGTGGAAACATCGATGGTACAGTAATCGATTACACCGGAGCAATTCTTCAACTGGCGGGAGGAATTCCGTTGAAACTTACTTCAGCCTGTAATGCTCCCTTTGCAATTATCTCCTCACCGCAAAGCAATATCAAATCGATCGGAGATTTAAAAGGGAAAGACATCGGTATATCCAGAAACACCGTTATTGATTTTTGTATTGATATGGCCTTATTGTCCAAAAATCTTTCCGAAGTTGATGTCAAAAAAACAGAAATACAGAAAATTCCATTGCGCCTCGAGATGCTGATGAAAGGTAATATCCAGGCAACAGCTTTACCGGACCCGTTTATTACCATAGCTACAAGTAACAATTGTCACATCGTTACGGACATGCAACAATTAGGTTATCAGGTAACAGGAATTATGTTCAGACAGGAGGCAATCGAATCGAAAAAGGAGGCAATAAAAGCATTTTATAAATCCTATAATCAAGGTGTTGAATATATCAAAGCTCATTCTATCGAGGATATCAGGGATATTCTAATCAATGAAGCCGGATTTCCTGAAAATACAATAGAAAAAATAAAACTTCCGGACTATACTCCGGCTCAGGCTCCTACGGAAGAAGACATTCGAATTACGACTCACTGGCTCAGAACAAAAAGATTGATTCCTGAAAATTTTGCTCCGGCCATATTGGATATTCAATTTGTAAAATGACAGCTTTCATTCAAATAAAAAATCTTCATATATCCTTCGGAGATAATCAGATCATCGAAGATTTTAATTTGAGTATCAACCCCGGGGAGATTTATTCAATCATAGGCCCTTCCGGCTGCGGAAAATCAACTTTTCTAAAAACCATTTGTGGCATCATCAAACCGGAACAGGGCGAAATCCTGATCCGGAACGAAAAGCAACAAACTTTTACGGCACTTGATCCCCGGAACAACAGCATCGGCTATATTCCTCAACATTACGGACTGTTGGATTGGTTAAAAGTCAAAGACAATATTTCCATTGGAGAAAAAATCAAAGGCACATCGAATCCTAACCGGGATGAAATTATCCGGATTCTGGGAATTGAAGATTTGCTCGATCGTTTTCCCAAGTCTCTGAGCGGAGGACAAAGGCAACGGGTAGCGCTGGCTCGTGCATGGATACTCAAACCGGTTCTCTTGTTGATGGACGAACCGTTCTCTGCTCTCGATACATTCACGGCAGAAACATCGAAAAAGTTATTCCTGAATCTTTGGAAAAAACACAAAATAACTACATTCTTCGTAACTCACAACGTTCAGGAAGCGGTAGAAATGGGTAAATATATAATCATCTTGTCCGAAAGACCGGCTCGTATTGTAGAAATAATACAAAATCCTTTATTTGAAAAGGGTTCCGGTCGAACAGAAGACGATTTTTATATCCTGGCAAAAGAAGTCCGGAAAAAACTTCAAAAAGCATGGGAGGTGACCTGATGAAAAAACGAATTATCGCCTTTTTGTATGGTTTGGCTATCTTTCATTTGCTCTGGCTTGTGGCGGCCTTAATAATGAAACAGAAAGCCCTCCCCTCTCCTGTTGAGGTTTATCCAGTTCTT
>JAITTA010000151.1 GCA_031287395.1 Dysgonamonadaceae bacterium
GGAAATTTTTACGAAGCGGGTAAGCGATCGAACTTGGTTCCAAACCGGCAATAGCCACTTGATAAAACAAGGGTTGGAACTGGTGATAATTATTTTTATCCAGAAGGATCACATCGAAATACTCAGGATTAAGCTTGTCTGCAAGTTTAAGTCCTCCAAAACCGGCACCAATGATCACCACTCGTTTTTTACCGGCTTTCTCAGGTATATTGACCATTTTTTCCATGGGACCAATTCTATTTTTGCAATATAACACAGGTTTTGAATAGAAAGTTTTAAGTTGCCGGTTGTAAATATCAGACTGTCAGTTTAAGTTTGGCTTATGCACGACACAAGACTGAATAACTAACCTAAAACGTATACTTAAAAACTTTTCTAATCCAGTTTGAGAACAGCCAGGAACGCTTTTTGCGGCACCTCCACATTCCCCACCTGTTTCATCCGTTTTTTTCCTTCTTTCTGCTTTTCAAGTAATTTACGTTTACGGGAAATATCTCCTCCGTAACACTTGGCAGTCACGTCTTTGCGAACAGCTTTAATGGTCTCACGGGCAATAATTTTTGCTCCGATAGCGGCCTGAATAGCCACATCAAATTGCTGACGCGGGATTAATTCCTTTAATTTTTCACACATCCGGCGGCCAAAAGCAACAGCATTATCGGCATGCGTAAGAGTAGACAAAGCATCGACCGGCTCTCCGTTCAACAAAATATCCAGTTTAACCAGCTTCGACGGCCTGAAATCATACATATGATAATCAAAAGAAGCATATCCTTTAGAAATGCTTTTCAATTTATCATAAAAATCAATAACGATTTCACCCAAAGGAAGATCATAAATCAACTCCATCCGGTCTCCTGAAATATAGTCCTGGCGTACCAATATTCCACGTTTACCAAGACACAGGGTCATGATTGGACCGATATAACTTGTATTGGTAATTACAGAAGCCCGGATAAACGGTTCTTCGATATGATCAATCAATGTAGGGTCGGGTAACCCGGCCGGATTATGAACTTCCTTGCATCCACCCTGTTTATCATATACTTTGTATGATACGTTTGGTACTGTCGTAATCACGTCCATATCGAATTCCCGGTCGAGACGTTCCTGAATGATTTCCATATGCAGTAATCCCAGAAAACCGCAACGGAATCCGAATCCGAGCGCCACGGAAGATTCCGGCTGGAAAGTAAGGGAAGCGTCATTCAATTGTAACTTTTCCAACGAAGTCCTCAAGTTTTCAAAATCCTCACTATCAATCGGGTACAAGCCGGCAAATACCATGGGCTTGACTTCCTCAAATCCTTCAATAGCTTTATCACAAGGACGTTTTACATGCGTAATGGTATCCCCGACTTTAACCTCTTTTGACGTTTTAATCCCGGAAATTATATATCCTACATCGCCACAAGTCACTTCTTCCCGGGGAGACATTTCCAGTTTGAGGATACCGACTTCATCTGCATCGTACTCTTTTTCCGTAGCCACAAATTTCACCAGATCCCCTTTACGGATAGAGCCATTGACAATTTTATAATAAGCAATAATTCCTCTGAACGGATTGAACACGGAATCGAAAATCAATGCTTGTAACGGAGCGCTCGGATCTCCTTTGGGAGGAGCAACACATTCAATCACGGCATCCAGGATATCATAAACCCCTTCACCGGTTTTTCCACTGGCACGAATGATCTCTTCACGGGGACAACCTAACAACTCGACAATCTGATCCTCTACTTCTTCCGGCATCGCACTCGGCAAATCAATTTTATTCAGGACAGGTATAATTTCCAAATCATGCTCCAAGGCCATATACAAATTGGAGATGGTCTGAGCCTGAATACCCTGCGCCGCATCGACAATCAGCAAAGCTCCTTCACAGGCAGCAATAGACCGCGACACTTCGTACGAAAAATCGACGTGACCCGGAGTATCAATCAGATTAAGGATGTATTTCTCCCCCTTATAAACATACTCCATCTGTATCGCATGGCTCTTGATTGTAATTCCACGTTCACGTTCCAGATCCATATTATCAAGTACCTGGGCTTGCAAATCCTTTCCTGCAACAGTTTGAGTATATTCCAACAATCGATCGGCCAAAGTACTTTTACCATGGTCAATATGCGCAATAATACAGAAATTACGAATATGTTTCATCAAGAATGAATGGGATTGAAAAATTTTGAGGAGCAAAGATACAGCAATTCTTTTAAACGACAAAAAGGTCTATTTCTCAATAAACCTTTTTATTCAGTTTTTAATAGGCATTAGTCTTTTAAGGCAAAAAGATTGTTTTAGGTTATCGGTACAAAGATGAACGTTTTTTTACGATTCTCCAAAAAAAAAAACATATTATATAACATATTTTTGGAATTTCTCTGAACATTCACACCTGATTTTAATCGCAAAAAACAATCATTCAACTACTTAACAACAAAAAACCCATTAAAAGAAACTACATTTTTTAACTATTTCAACAGTTCTTCCAGCTTATTTTTCAGTTCGGTGCCGATTATTCCTTTAGCAAGGATGGTTCCGGAAGGATCAATCAGTACAGTATATGGAATATGCGGAACCGCATAATTCTTTACAGGTTCCGACTTCCAGAAACTCACATCCGACATTTGAGGCCAAGTCATACCAAGATCTTCCAATCCTTTGATCCAAGCTTCGGTATTTTTATCCAAAGAATATCCGACAATTTCAAATTTTTTAGATTTGTATTTTTCATACAATTCAATCATCATCGGCATTTCTTTTCTGCACGGGCCACACCAGGAAGCCCAGAAATCCACAAGGACATACTTCCCTTTTCCGGCATAATCCGACAAAGAAACCGGGGTTCCAGCAGGATCTTTGGAAATAATATCGGTAAATTTCTGTCCGACGGCCGTTTTTTGTACGGCATCAAAACGTTCTTGGTAAAAAATTCCTGTTTTGCTGGCCTTAAAAGCCTCACTTCCTTTGCTCAAGACCAAACCCAATTGCTCCGGATCCAATCTTCTGCCATAAACACTGAATTCCTCAACGCCCAAAGGATTATTGATATTTTCGGAAAAATATTTTGCATAGGATTCCTTTTTCTCTTTATAAATAGAATCATATTCGGCATTAAATTCATTCTCTTTTTCTTCGGTCAAGGCTCCATTGGACTGGGTCTGATCGAATTTATCAGAAATACTGTCAAGCCGGGAATCAACTGCAGCCTGTTCGTCGAGATACTGTTGATAGGCATCATTAGCCGGAGTTCCGGAAACCGTCATGTAGTCAAAAATTGTCACAACAATATTTCCCGGCTCCAAAAGGATAGCCCGTTTCTTGATTATTTCTCCCTCTTCAGTCTGGATATAATACAATTCCGGCATCTCCTGCACCCCTTCAAACGAGAACTTACCTCCTTTTATAACAGAAGAATCACATTTTTCAATGCCTTCATCATTATATTTCACCAGATAGACGTACTTTCCTTCCATATCCGGGGAAGATACGGTACCTTCTATCTCATACATCCCTTTTTGTTTACAGGAAAAACAAACAAGGACAATGCTCATCAACAAAACTAACTTTTTCATATGTACATCATTTCATTTTTAAAGGTCATATGGAACTCGCGTCATGTTCATGCATTTGGGTGCAAGTGTTGCATGCTCGTTTCATTTGATTATCAGAATTAAATAAATTACAAATATAAATAAAAAAGTTGAGAATTAAAATGAGTTTTGCGTGTAAACTCATTTTAATTCTCAACTTTTAATTTTAATTTCCTCCCGTTCCTCCTTGTTGCCCTCCACCGGAAGAATTATCGCTTTCTCCGGCTTTAGAATCGTCATTTGTAATCCCGCGACGAGCCTTTTTCACCGCCTGTTGTTTCATTTCTCCAAACTGATATGAAACTCTCAAACCAAAAGATTGGGTCTGGAATTGAGAATTTGTTTCCGAATAAAATTCCGGATCTTTGTTATTCCTGGAAGAAAATTTCCGGAATTTATTAAACGGAGTAGAAGTATTAATTGAAACATTCAGTTTTTTATTCAGGAATGATTTGTTCAATCCCAATCCGTAGAAGTAAAAACTGGAACTTTTACCTTGCAGGCTTACTTGGGGAGCCCCTCCTCCTCCATAACCGCTCAACCTGAAATCTTTCGGAAGAGTATATTGTACATTTCCAAAAATAAATCCGGTAATACCGGAGTTTTTCATTCCGGAATCATTGTTGGTACGAATATCGACATAACCGCCCGAACCGTTGAGATTCAATCTCAGGTTATTGATTGGATTCCATCCGAAATACAAATTTATACCTAAACGTTTTTGTTTCCCGATATTTTCAAAAGTCGTATAACTGACGTCCTCCCTGATTTCCGTCACACGTTGAATGGAATTATTGTTAAAATTATAACTGATGCCGGCACTTAAATTGACTTTAGGTTTGAAAACACTGTAATTCAAATCGATATTATGCGCTTTTTCGACATCCAGGTCAGGATTTCCCGAACTAACATATTTAGGGTCGGTATTATTTACATAAGGATTCAAATAGTAAATACCCGGACGTTGAATCCGCAGATTATAACCAAGACGAAAAGTATGAACCATTTTATAACGGTAGGTAACGGTTGTGGAAGGTATCCCGGAAAAATAATGCTTATCAAAATTCTGATTTCCACTCAAAGGATATTCTGCTTCAATTTGCGTATCTTCCAAACGAAGACCGGCTTTGAAACCATAATCCTTATATCGCAGATTATATCCCAAATATCCTGCAAGAATATCATAACGATATTTAAATTCATTATAAATATCGGCCGGAGCCGGTTTCCATTCTTTTTGTTCGAAATCAAAGAGACTTCTGTCCGTATTACTTTCATTCAAACGAATGATGTATTTTACACCGGCTTCCAGAGTATGGTACTTCGCAAATGGAGTTGTATAATCAACCTGGAAAGTGTGTTCTTTATCCTTGGCGTCATTATCCGATTTTTGCCAATAGTTAAAATAATTGGTCGCATTTTCAACCTTCGAATCCGACCACGAATCATTAGGAGACAAGTTGAACCGGTAAGATGCCGTAAGCAACTCGTCTTTTTTCTTAAAGGTTCGTTGATAATCCACATTAACATTCGTAGTACCATAGGTATTCTCCCCTTCCGTATTCTGGTCATAGGAATAGACCTTGTTTCTTATCTGATCCAAGGCTTCTACTTCATAATCGGACTCCGATTTCCCGGATCCGCCGTATTTGTTAAACGAAGCTGTGATCAAATTGGCCGTATCCAGATCATAGCTCAATTCGGCAGTACCATATTGGTAATTTCCTTCATTTTTACTGGAACCATTCTGATACAAATATTTTTCATTTTTAGGGTTATATATTTCCCGGTAGGAACTGTAAGCCGATTTCGGACTTTGATAATGTCCGTAATTATAATTCCCGGTAAAACCTAACTTGCCGTATTTCAAAGTAGCATATATACTGCCGTCGTATCCGCCACGGGTGTCTACTCCGGCTCCCAAATTAGCCGTGTATCCTCCCATCGGTTGTTTATTCGTAATAATATTGATAATTCCGGTGACACCTTCCGCATCGTATTTTGCACCCGGGTCCGTGATAACCTCTATATTCTTAACCATACTGGCAGGCATACTGCGAAGTACCTGAGTCGGGTTACTGGATATCAGGTTAGAAGGTTTTCCATCCATGTAAATCTTAAAGCCGGATGAACCTTTCAACTGAATTTTGTCTTCTCCATCGACGGTTATCATCGGAACTTTCCGCATCATATCCAGTACATTGCTGGTTTTGGAATCCGGATCTTCCTGCATATTGTAGGTAATTTTATCCAAATCGACAGCAACAAGCGGTTTGATCGCCGTAACCACGACTTCTCCCAGCTGGGTATCCGACAAATTTATCTTGGACAGATCAATGGCCTTTTCTTTTCCGGTCACCTCAAAGGGAATGATCGCAAGCCCCTTTCCGATAGTCTGCGTATGCAGATCAAATTTACCCGGTTGATTCAAAATAACATTGAATTTACCATCCGCATCTGTTGATAAAAGCTTAATTACTTTCGCTGGATTTCCGGATTCGGAAATCTTCAATGTGACATATGGTATCGATTCCTGACTAATCGAATCCACAACCTGTCCTTTTACGGTCACATTAACCTTAGGCGCAACTGACGACTTTCCCGGAACCTGAACCTGAGTTTGTGAATACAAGGGAAGAGTACTTAAAAGAAAAAGGGCAAAACTTACAAAGGGTAGCATCTGTTTCATACAACTTATTTTAATTGATTATTTCTGTTGATTGCGTTTATGTCTAAAAATTTGGACAAATATATCCTTTTTTTTTTACAACGTTTCCAAAATGACAATATTATACTTTACTTAAAGTTTTAAAGAATTAGTGTATTAATATTCTAATACAGTACAAATATAAGGTCTTTTTTTTATAATCAAAAAAATATAAAAAAAGAGGCTGAAAAAAGCCTCTTTCCCATTTTTAACCTTAAAACTTTTACTGATGATTTCTATTCCGTTGTTTCCATTCAATCAGATAAGCGCTCAGCAAACCGATTCCTCCGAAAACCGCGATACAAGAAAAATAGATAGTTTCCTGGAATCCACGCAAATTACGCTTGATTTCCCAATCGGTATTTTGCAGCAACAAATCTCCAATCACCTGATATTGGATAATGAAAGCGACAATTGCACCCAATCCGATTCCAATCATCAACAGGGAAATTCTCAAGGCCCAGGAAGAATAAGAATAGTCCATTTTCATGAATACCGGGAGACTCAACGCTCCTTTAATTTCCTCAGAAGAAATTTTCTCTCCCAGCTTATCAATAATCGACAACCGTTCTTTTCTTCTGACAAACAATTCAAACAAACGATAAATACCCAAGGTAATAATACCCACTATACAAATTGCCATCAAGTCGTTCATGATTTTAATAATTAATTGTTCAACATTTATTTTTCATTTGCTCTTTTGACTCAAGGTTTCCGAAAAGGTTACAAATTATATACAACAACATTAACGCAGCAGCTTGGCTATTACAAACAAACGGTAACGAGAAAAGCACTAACGCATAACGAGCGGTTTGATGAAAGCCGCCGGAACGTCAAGTGCAATTGTAAGGTTGTTCAGCCGAATTTTTATGAGTATGTGTATATGTCGGGACTTTTATGTAATTTTGTAACCTGTCATTCGATTTTGCGTCTAAGAAGCAACGAATGATCTGAAAATGGCGAAATCGAATGATTTGTATTGGATTCAACGTGCAAAAGCAGGAGATATTTCTGCTTTTTCACATGTTGTATCTATCTATCAAGGGATGGTCTATAATGTTATTCTCCGATTGGTAAATAACAAAGAAGATGCTGAGGATATAATGCAAGAGGTCTTTGTCAAAGTTTTTAAATCGTTGAGCGGGTTTAAAGAAGAATCCGAATTTTCCACTTGGTTGTACCGGATTGCGTATAATACTACCTTATCCGAACTCCGGAAAAAGAAAATGGTTTTGTATTCCTTTGAAAACAACTTCTCAAATCCGGAAAATGAAGACATAGACATTCACGACGATATCGATGATGTTTCAACGGAAGAACAAATCCAATATCTGGAACAGGCCATAAAAATGTTGAATAGTGATGAAGCGCTGATTATCACCTTGTTTTATTTAGATGATCAGTCTATCGAACAAATAAGCAAAGTGACTAACTTGACAATTGCGAATGTCAAAGTGAAATTACATCGCATACGAAAAAAACTGGCAATAGAAATTAATAAACTGATTGAAGGATGAACATGCCGGAAACCAAAGACAAACTGAAAGAACTGTTTCATGAAATCAAAATGGAAAAGCCATCCGAAGATTTCATGAAAAACCTGATGCTACGTATTGAAAAGAAAGTAACAGCACAGAAAAAAAGAAAAGTAATCCTAAGCTATCTATCAATTGCTGCAGGAATTGCATGCATTATTTTTGTTCCTGCTTTGATTATCTATTTTTTGAAAATAGAAATCACTCCCATACTACTTCCAAATATTTTCTCCGAGGTTGCTACTGTCTTTAAGAATTTCAGTATCAATCCTAATATAGTTGGATTGGGATTGGTCGTTTTACTATTGTTATTGGGAGATTCTGTATTCAGGAAGTATTTTGTGAATGGTAAACAATGAACGGTGAACCCTTTGCCATACACCTTTGTAACTTTAATGGACTTTTTACCCGCTTTTGAATTTCCTGCCGTAAAGAGTGAAATTAATTGAATCTATACGAGTAAGAATAAGTTCGATAGGTTGAACGGGACCATTAGCTAATGAATCTATCAAATTTGTAATATTCGCAACATGATTATTTCCTAAATTCTGTATAATATCAATAAGTCTATCAGCTTGATCTGTAGACATTGGTATCGTTCTTATTAGACAATTCGTTCCAGCTTTATATAAATAACGTGTGCTGAAAGGATGCCAATTTCTTCGGACTATAAAATATTGAGTATTAGGGACATTGTCTAATATTTTATAAGATTCTTCGTTAATATCTACTGTTAAGAGTTGAAGCGAAGTGTACGGGTGCGTTCCGCAAGGTCTTTTTCCCTGCGGCAATAGCCGTG
>JAITTA010000175.1 GCA_031287395.1 Dysgonamonadaceae bacterium
GTTATCGATCGCAGTAACGACTACGTTGGTAATTTTTCCGTTAGCGGTGATGTCGATGCTGAACTTGTTGTCTTTTAAGGTCGTTGATTTTGGTGCATCAGAATCTCCTTCCCGGAACACGGTGTATGAGACGGAACTGATGTTCCGTTCGGAAACGATTTGTCCGGAAACAACGAACACAGAATCGGGTTTGACGCTGATTTTTTCCTGATCAAATAAAATCACAGGTCCTGCTGATGATACGTGTTTTATTTCAAATAGTTTCTCGGTGGTCAACATCCCCCGGTTTACCGCACTGATCCGTATTCCTGTCATTCCTGTGCGAGCTGTTAATGAAATGTCGAATGTAGAAGACATTTGGTCTGTTATTGTAAGGCTCACAGGAGGTTCCGTCAGATCTCCCTTCACTACGGTATAAGATAGAGCGGTGATAAGAGTTCCTGAAGTGACCGATCCTTTTACGTGAAATTCTTCCCCGGTTTCGATGCTTTCGATGTATCCTGTTCCTTCAAAGGCTATTACAAGCGCATCTTCACCTAATACAATCGGAAGAATTTTTACACTCCGGTTGCTATTGGCGTCTTCGGCAATGATTTTTAAACCGATGGTATTTTTTGTTACTTCAATAGGGACAACGAAAGATCCGTCGGAAGCCAATTCCAACCGTCCCCCGGTTTGTTCGTCCAGGTTACCGCCTTCATTTATTTTTTGATGAAACCAGAATGCGGAAATAGCATGATCAGCCGATATTTTTCCGGTAATCGAAAAAGCGTCTCCCGGAAATACATTGGAAACTCCTTCCGTATCAAAGATGATAACGGGCGGATTTTCCTCTTTATTACAACTGCTTGCCGTAACTACGACAATCAGTAAATATACAAAAATTTTCTTAAACATGTTGTTTCTTTTTAGTGTAAAAACCAAATTTATACATTAATCCTGAATTTCAAACACTGCTACCACCGCAAGATGGTCGGACGCTTTGTCCGGTAACACCGTATGTGAAATGACTTTCAGCTTGTTGGCAGGTTTGTACATTATATAGTCCAATTGCCTGTTCGGTTTGTCGGACGGGATTGTAAATGTTGTAATTGCATTTGATTTGGCAAATCCGTATCCAAGCAAGGTGGTGATTGTGCTGTTTTCGGGTATGGCATTCAGGTCGCCTCCGAAAATAACGGGATAAAGAGATGTCGATAGTTTACTGTTGATGACCGGTACTTCCACATCACGTTCTTCCTGATACAGACCGAGGTGCGTGCAGGCTACGGTAACTGGTTTGTCTCCGGATTTGAGGGTTGCCTGTATCATAATCCTGTCGGATGTCTGACTTTCTGCTCTGGGATAGATTGTCAGTTGGGGATCGGACAGGCTGACGCGCGATAAAAAGGCGCAACCGCATTCTCCTCCTTGATAATCCTGTCCTTTACCGAAAAAAGTAAACGGCATATTGGTCTTTTTCGATAATTCCGCCAATTGATCGACTTTTCCGCTCCGTGTCGTATTTCTGTCTACTTCCTGGAGGAATACCACGTCCGGTTTTACTTTATTGATGATCGCTGCTATGGCATCTATATCGGGCTTTGCATTTTCCACAAGATACGGAGTACAATACCGTACGTTATAAGTCATGACAATCAGTTGTTTGTTGTCTGATCCATGGCCCCAACCGGGATCGTCTATGTCTCCCGGTTCTTTCTGACATGCTAAAAGCAGGATGAATAAACCTGCTATTGATAAAAATATAGTTTTTTTCATATGCACATGATTTGTTTCAATTATTCTTCCCATCCCGGATTTTGTCCCAAAAGCGGATTTTTCTGACGTTCCTCATAAGGAACAGGCCACAGGTAATGTTTTGAAGGATCGAAGTGATCCGCTCCTCCTTCCGCTTTTGACTTTACCCATACTATATCGCCGAATTCGTCCGTACCGAGATCGTACGGAACTTTTCCTAAGTCGTTCATACAAGTGGTATAACTTGGTCCGACAATAGCCCGGCCCAGGTATTTTTCGGCTTCTTTCCATCTCAATAAATCAAAGTAACGCATACTTTCAAATGCCAGTTCGACACGGCGTTCGCGGTGAAGTTCTGTTTTCAGGTCCATACCCCATGCTTGCAATTCGGTCAGGATCATACGATGCATTCCGGCCCGGTCGCGCAATTGATTGATGGTCAAGTCGATCTGAGCTTGCGTTAAACTTCCTCCCTGCATATTGAATAATGCTTCGGCATATATCAAAAGAATTTCTGCATAACGAATGATAATTCTGTCGTTGTAATCGCGGTTGGTTTGTCCTGCCAATTCCGGAGTATTGTATTTTTTGAAATAGAATCCGGTTCGTCCGTTCGCTCCGTTTCTATTGTTGCTTTGTAATGTCGGGAAACGGGGTAGTTGGAATATCGGGTTGGGTACATCTACATCCGGGTCTCCGTCGTCGCCTCCCGGCCATTCATTGCCCGGAGCATATAAAGTCATTTCCATACGAGGATCCCGGTTAGTAAAATAATCGGAATAATGTTGTTCCGGATAAGTATACAGATTAGAAGTTTGTATATCTGTACGCTTGTAGTATTCCAGCCCGGTTTTTGCCGGTTTCCCGTCCGTACACAAATAAGCATCCACCAGTTGTTTTGCCGGATTCCAACGGATATAATCTACCGGCATACAAGTCAGGTTGGACATATTATTCATCCTGACATCGGTAATAAACATATCAAAAATAATGGATTCTTTATTGTTCGGGTTGACTTCGCAATTCGCACCGATAGTGAACAATTCCCTATAGTTCGGATAAAGTCTGTAAGGCCCGTGATCCATAATTTCCTTTGCGGTGTTGGCTGCCGCTTCCCACATTTCGTTCTGAAGGGCAACACGGGCTTTCAGGGCAAGTGCTCCCCAACGGTTGATGCGTCCGACGTTATTTCCGGTAGGAATGGCGTCGCCCAATTTATCTGCCGCCCAATCCAGATCGTTCATGATATTTTGTATGACCTCGTTGCGTGGAGTACGTTCACTGTATGCTTCTTCCGATGTAATCACGTGATCTACCCAAGGGACGTCGCCCCAATAACAGGTTAACCAGAAATAATCGAGTGCTCGGAGTACTTTTACTTCTGCCGCATAAACGTCCTTTACATTTTGAGGAACTTCTGCCGCATTGTAGTGATCGAGGAAATTATTACAAGTGAAAATACCGGCATAAAGGTACCTCCAGAAGGAAGTAAATGGGAATCCGTCCATGTAAGTATGCCTTCCTCCCGGAATTTTAACGAGATTACTGGTCATATCTCCGTATACGGCATCGCCTCCAAACGCATTGGGATACATCACCAGGTAATCATTATCGAGAAACACATCTCCATAACAAGGATAGAGCGCCGCTCTCAACTGTTCTTCCGTTTTCCAGTAAGTCTGATGTGAAACCGTGTCCAACGGATATTTATCCAAAAAGCTGTCGTCACAACTTATAAAACACGTTACAACGAATAAAACAATGTATTTTAATTTGTTCATTTTTTTGTATAGTTTAATATTTTGATAATTCTAAATATTGTTAAAGTCCGATTTGAATCCCTATGGCGAAAGTTTTTACCTGAGGATAATTATCCCCGGCCGTTTCGCGTACTTCAGGATCAAAACCTCCGAAATAGTTGGTGATAGTCACCAGATTGTCTATTGACGCATATATTTTTAAGCGATTGATATTGATTTTCCGGAGAATGTCTTTAGGAATGGTATATCCCAACTGGATATTCTTCAGACGAATATAGGAAGCGTCTTCAAGCCAGTAATCGGAGAAGACCAGGTTATGAGCGGGATTATAATACATACGGGGATATGTTGCATCCGTATTATTGGGAGTCCACCGGGGTTCTTCGTCACTTATGGTGCAGCTACCCCATCTTAGAAAGTATGACTTTCCTCCGTAGCAGTTCAAAGCCCGCTCTACCATACATTTCTCTCTTTTTATTTTTCAATCGGTTAACAT
>JAITTA010000181.1 GCA_031287395.1 Dysgonamonadaceae bacterium
GGACGATTTGTTAATCTATTTTTATTTCAATCCGAAAACTTTTTTTATTTCTTTCACATAATCCGTTTTTTCCCAGGTAAAAAGTTCTACCTTCATTTTCAGGGGATGAGGATTGTATCTTGAATTGAATGTTTTGGTAACAATTTCCGGAGTACGGCCCATGTGTCCGTATGCTGCTGTTTCGGAATAAATCGGGTTACGCAGTTTCAATCTGTTTTCAATGGCTTTCGGACGCATATCGAAAATTTTGGAAACTTTTTCTGCGATTTCACTGTCGCTTACAGATACTTTACTTTTCCCGTAAGTATTGACAAAGATATTCATCGGTTCTGCAACTCCAATGGCGTATGCTACCTGAACCAGCACTTCACCGCAGACTCCTGCGGCTACAAGGTTCTTGGCAATATGCCGGGCGGCATAGGCGGCCGAACGGTCCACTTTCGAAGGGTCTTTTCCGGAGAAAGCGCCTCCTCCGTGCGCCCCTTTACCTCCGTAAGTATCCACAATGATTTTACGGCCGGTAAGTCCGGTATCTCCGTGAGGACCTCCGATTACAAATTTACCGGTGGGATTGACATGGTATTTTATTTTACCGGAAAATAAAGCCTGAACCTGTGGTGGATATTGAGTTTTTACTCTTGGAATCAGGATGTTTTTAATATCTTTCGTAATCTGCTCCTGCATGGCTTTATCGGCTGCTAGTTGAGCTTTTTCCGAGTTTCCGGAAGGTTTAATGAACTCGTCGTGCTGCGTAGAGATAACAATTGTATCGATGGCTTCCGGGCTTCCGTCTTCGTTGTAACGGATAGTTACCTGGGATTTGGCATCCGGACGCAGGTAGGGCATCAATTCAATTTCGTTTTTCCGGATTTTAGCCAGTTCAATCAGTAAACTATGCGATAAATCCAATGCCAGAGGCATGTAGTTGTCTGTTTCGTTTATTGCGTAGCCAAACATCATTCCCTGGTCGCCTGCACCCTGATTAAGAGGATCCAGGCGTTCTACCCCGCGGTTGATATCACCTGATTGTTCGTGAATAGCACTGAATACGCCGCATGATTTGGCTTCGAACTGATATTCGCTTTTGGTATAGCCGATGTTTTCAATAACCCTTCGTGCTACTTCCGGGACATCTACATAGGCAGTTGATTTAACTTCTCCTGCCAGTACTACCTGTCCGGTAGTTACCAGCGTTTCACAAGCTACTTTGGAGTTCGGATCATAAGCCAGAAACTCGTCAAGCAAAGCATCGGATATTTGATCTGCTACTTTATCGGGGTGTCCTTCCGACACCGATTCGGAGGTGAATAAATAACTCATACGAATGAATTAAGAATTAATAAATAAAATTAAAATAGCGGATTGACTTGGAATGACTTTGTCGGAAAAGAAAAACACACGACTTTTAGCATTTTTTTCTGTGGTTGCAAGCATACAAATCTGTCCACTTTTTAAATAAAGTACAAAGATACAAAATAAATATAGAATTTGAAAATTGTTTTTGTGAAATTATTTGAAAACGGAAAGCACATCCGGTTGGTTCATTTATGCAAAAGATCGGATTTAGTATTGTCCGGTTGCTCTGCTAAATGAGGATTGATTTCCTTAAGGGGGTCCAGTACGAATTTCCTTTCATGGAAATGAGGGTGGGGAAGAGTAAGTTCAGGCGTGTTCAGAACCAGATTGTCATAGAGGATCAGGTCAATATCAATAATTCTATCCTGGTAACCGGTTCCGGATGATTTTTCTGTACGACCCATTTCTTTTTCGATCTCCTGAGTTATTTTAAGAAGTTGAATGGGAGAGAGGCTGGTTTCAATCCGAATCGCCAGATTAAAAAAATCATTATCCGATTCATACCCCCAGGGTTTGGTTTCGTATACGGAAGAAATAGCCGAAACGGTCCCTGCCTTTTCGGCTATTTTTTCTATTGCGTTATCTATATTCTCGGCTTTATTTCCTAAATTGCTGCCGAGCGACAAATACACGGTATGTCTTTCATCCCGTGCACTTTTTCCTGTTTGCTTTCTGCCGTTTACTTTTTGTCGTTTCTTCATCAAACATCAAAGAATCAACATGGCATCGCCATATGCTCCGAATCTGTATTTTTCTTTAACGGCTTTGTTATAAACACCCATGATGAAATCGTAATCTCCGAAGGCTGCTGTCAGCATAAGCATTGTGGATAACGGGATATGAAAGTTGGTAATCATAGACGTTGCGACTGAGAAATCGTACGGGGGAAAAATGAATTTATTGGTCCAACCATCGTAAGGCTTGAGGTGTCCCTGTGTTGTCACTGTACTTTCAATAGCTCTGGTAACGGAAGTTCCGACGGCACATACCTGTCTGTTGAAGTCTTTTGCCTTATTAACAATCTTTACAGCTTCCTCCGTGATAATCACCTGTTCGGAATCCGTTTTATGTTTGGTCAGGTCTTCCACATCGATTTCTCGGAAATTACCTAATCCGGAATGCACCGTAATAAATGCAAATTCACACCCCTTGATCTCCAGTCGTTTCATCAATTCACGACTGAAATGCAATCCGGCAGCGGGAGCAATGACCGCCCCTTCATTTTTTGCATAAATGGTTTGATAGCGTTCGGCATCTTCGGGAATTACAGCTCTCTCGATGTATTTAGGTATTGGTGTTTCTCCAAGGGCATACAATGCTTTTTTAAATTCGTCATGTGCCCCATCGTAAAGGAATCGTAGTGTACGCCCAC
>JAITTA010000200.1 GCA_031287395.1 Dysgonamonadaceae bacterium
ATCGCAGATGTTATCTAAATACGAGGTATAACCGTTGGACGGTGCGACAAAGAACTAAAACAACATGTCGGTAGTCTTCCGGTAAAAGAGATCGACGGAAGCGCTTAACCGTTTGTTGAAAAGTTCGACCTCGAAACCGCCGTTGATGTTGGTATTGGTTTCCCAGGTGATATTTCTGTTTCCTTTTTGTTTGAGTACCAATGAGATTTCACCGCTATTATTTTCGATGTTATATTGATTGGAATACAAGTAATTACCAATATTGTCATTCCCTTGCGACCCTATGCTGGCTTTCAGTTTCAACAGGTCTACGAATGAGACGTCGAATCCGTTTTCTTTGTCGATTAACCATGCGCCGCCTGCACTCCAGAAATTACCCCAACGGTTTTCTACGGCAAAGCGTGAAGATGCGTCGCGGCGGAAAGATCCGGACAGAAAGTATTTGCCGGCATAATCGTACTGTACTCTGGAAAAATATCCTTCGTTGTTGTAATCTCTGGTATATGATCTGGCCGCGCCTGAATCGGATATGGCTCCGTCAAGCTCGAGATTACCCGAAGAGAACATTTTTGTTTTTGAGCCGGAAAGAAAATAGTAGGTATGGTTGTAGTACTCGTGTCCCACCATGATATTCAGGTTGTTCCGTCCGAAGGTTCCGTTGTAGTTCAGTATTTGCTGCATATTGTAGGAAAATCTCCGGTAGTGCGATTTATATACCGATCCTCCGTTTTGGCTGGTGCTGTATAATTCCGTATACGGATCGGAAACCGATGTATAACGGGATTCGTCCGTGTTAACGCTACCGTTGACGGTTAGCTTCAGGTTTTCCAGGAAATTGATATCGAAAAATCCGCTACCGGTAAAAGCGTTCACTCCGGTCTGGTTTTTGTTGTATTTGTTGGTGAAAAGCGGGTTGGAACCTGTAAAAGCCGGGCGTCCCAATCCGGCTACATCTCCGAAATCGTACATGATTTGTCCGTAACTGTCACGCATGATATTCTTGTTTCCGTCGCGTATATATACAGGATAGACCGGACCGATACCGGTTATCATACTCCAGACGCTGCCGGTTGAGCCGATGGTTCCTTCGCTGCTCCTATTGTAATCTGTGTGTGTATAGCTTAAGTTCATCCCTGTATACAACCATTCTTTTGCATGATAGTCGGATTTCAGGCGGGCGTTGATACGTTCCATTTCCGAACCTGCGGTAATCCCTTCGTTTTTCAGGTAACTCATTGAAGACAAGTAGCTTAGTTTTCCTTCTCCGCCGGAAACGCTCAGGTTGTATTCTTGCCTCACGCCTTGTTTGGTGCCTTCTTTCAACCAGTCTTCCGGTTGCAGCCAGTAGTCCTGACCTTCAAAACCGACTCTCCGTCCGAGGGTGGCTGCCGGATTGACTTTCCCGTTGATGATAAAATCCTGTCCGTCGGGAACCGTATAAACAAAATAATTGTCGTTGGTTTTACCGGAAACCAGATCGTTTGCTTCCCTGTGCGCCCTGGTGGCGTCGTAGCCATCGGTGGTCATGAATTGGTTATACACAGATTTGTAATAAGTTTCATACCACAGAGCCGGGTCCTTGATGTAATCGTAATGTTTCAACGCTACGGAATTCACGCCGATTCGCGTATCGAAAGTAACTTTAGCTTCTCCTCGTTTGGCTTTTTTGGTGGTAATCATAATGACGCCATTAGCGCCGCGTGCACCGTACAGGGCATTGGAAGCTGCATCTTTCAGGATGGTAAGCGATTCGATATCGGCAGGATTCAGGTTGATCAAGTCGCCGTCGAAAGGCATACCGTCCACGACATACAGCGGTTCGTTGTCCGAAGAAATTGAACCGTATAAAATAATCTGTTTATTCCTGTTTCATAGGCAAATTTATATTAAAATATTAAATAAATAGACACAAAGATACGAAATAAATTTAAAAATAAACTTCGTATCTTTGTGTCTATTTATTTAATACCGGATTTATTAATTCTTTTATTAATTCTTTTCCGGTTTATTTCAACTCATAGACTCCGGTATCGTAAAGACCCTGGTCAATACCGGAAATTTTCAGTCCTATGCGGGCGTAAAGTTTCACTTGTTTACTCAGATCATTGGAAATATCCAGTTGCAGCGTAATATGTCCCGGAGTGACGCTGCTGTTACGTACCCAATTGACGTGAGTACCGTCGCCGAAGTCGACGAATTTGGTTTTATTAACCATCAGTGCAACGTACTCAATATCTCTGCCTGCAGTGACTTGCGTAACATCGAACGATGCCGTCAACATATTGCCGTTCAGGCTGTAATTGATATTTTTTAATGTATAGTAAGGAGTTACCGGATAATCTTTCGTAGTCCGGCCTTTTACATTCACAATGACCGTATCGGGACTATTGACCCAAGGCCCGCGATTATTATTCATCACCAGTTTATAGGTACCGTCGAACAACATAGCGGAAAAGCTACCGTCTTGTGCTACATATACGTTGAAAGAGGTTTTCAGTTCGTAACCGTCCTGCCAGAATTGGAGATATACATCGCCATTGGAACCTCTTACTCCCAACGGTTCACCGTTGTAGACCACCTTTCCGGTAAATAGCGAGGTGGGTTCGTCATAATTATCTTTCCCACACGATACGATAGCAACCGTCAAGGTTATAAGCAGGAATATTTTCAATAAATTCTTCATGTTTTTTATATTATAAAAGTTTTTACTGATACGGATTTTTAACCATTTTCGGATTTCTGTTGATCCAATCCTGATTGATAAAATTATAATAATGCCGGAGTTGGAAACGGTGCGGATAGACGGCAGTCCATGTGGAACGCAATTTGTCGAATACCCATTTCCCGTTTTGGGGATGATTCGAATCTTTGATTCTGAAAGGGAATAAGGCATAATGAACGGAACTGTAAGTATCGGCCATACCGTCGTATACCACGTGCGCTCTGCGCCAGCGTTTCAAATCCCACCAGCGGTGATTTTCGAAAGCGAATTCCACTTGCCGTTCTTTTTCGATATCAGCCAGGGTTACATTATTTAATGGCTGAATTCCTGCCCGTTCACGTATCTGGTTAATATAGCTACAAACTTCAGTTTGGGCTTTACCCAGTTCGAGAGAAGCTTCGGCGGCTATCATCAGGGCTTCGGCATAGCGCATACGGACAAACCACATATCACTGCCACGTCCTCGTGTAGAGGCATCTTTGTTGTAGTCAATAAATTTACGGAGGTTAAAGCCCGAATTGTTGATGTATTGGTCGTCCGATTTGTTTGGTCCGTTTTCGGCGGTAAGGACATCTCCATCTTCATCAAGGGAATTGATGTTTCCGGTACGATCTTTCCATTCTCCGTTTTCGAAATACTTCTGACCTGCCTGATAGGTCATCGGAATACCGTTGAAATCGGAACCGGGATAGATGATCGTGCCATACAGTCTCGGATCTTTATCTTTGAACAGGTCTTCGGCTCTGTCGTAATAGATATAATCCTTATCGTCTGCCGTTCGTGTGTGAAGCGATCCGTCACGGTCGTTGATATATTCGAATGCTTCCACGATATTCAATGTCGGCGTCATGATGTTGGCGTCGATATCACCTCTTACGGAAGAGGCGATATTGCCGTTGGTAAATCCGGTCGTATTGCCCGGATAATAGTAATCGCGCGCCCAGATAACCTCGGAACTGCCTTTTTTGCAAATGGCTTCGTAGAAGTTAGCGCCTTTATTCGGATTATTTTTGTACAGGTTGTAAACGCCCCCTTTAATGATTTCCTGGCAAGCATCGTAAGCGATCTGGTAGTATCCGCCGGCTTTATCGGCCGGGATGCCCACTTCGCCGCCGGTAGTTTTTATTTCCGGGGTCAGGTAATTGTATTTGGCAATGGAACCTGCATAAACAGCGGCGCGGGCCTTGAGCATCAGGGCAGTCCATTTGTTTGCACGGGCAGCATTGGTCGTCCGTCCTTCCGGTAATAATTGAGCGATAGCAGTACATTCGTTGATAATATAATCATATAAATCTGCTTCGGTAGAACGTGGGTATTGAAGCGCCGTAATATCCATTCCACCGGCATATTCGAATACTTCATTGCCTACGATCGGCATCCCGCCCATGCACCGGCACATATTGAAGTAAGTCCACGCTCTGATGAAACGAGCTTCTCCTTCGATCTGTTTTCTGTATGTATCGGTAAGATTGGCTGCCGACGGAGAATAAATGCCTTGCAGAAATTGATTGATGTTACGGATCAAGCCGTAATCATATACCCGCCAGATATCGTCCCAATAATCCTGGGCGCGATCCGGACCTCCGCTGGAATGAGTCGCCTCGTCCAATATACAATAGTCTCCACCTCGTTCCAGGCTTTGTCCCCAATCGATCCGGCCGTAATAATTGGCCAGTACGGAAGTAATCATGTTCTGGTCGGAAAAGACCTGTTCATTGCTCAGGATGGATTCCGATTCCCGATTCAGAAAATCGGAACAGCCTGCTAACACAAGAAGCGCCGCAATGGTTGATATTACATATATTTTTTTCATCTTCTTTGAATTTTAATCATTAAAAACTAAGGCTAATGCCAATATTAATCACTCTGTTGGTCGGATATTGCACCCCTGAACCACCTGAAAGTTCGGGGTCTATTTGTACGCCATCCAGGTTATCAATACTGAAAAGGTTTTGCATCAACGAATAAACTCTCAGTTTGCTAATTCCTGCTTTAGACAGGAATCGTTGAGGAACCGTATAACCTATTTCCAGATTTCTGAGTTTCAGGTAATTGACATTTTTTGTCCAAAAGTCGCTC
>JAITTA010000248.1 GCA_031287395.1 Dysgonamonadaceae bacterium
CAGCGACGATTTATACCGCACCGGAACCGGGAATCTACAATTATTGGCCGATGCATCCGATCCCAACGAAGCGTCTACAATCGTTTCGTATGCACAGCAAATACTGATGCAACATCAACAGAGCCTGATGGAAACAAACAAAATTCCGTATGTCATCCGTCCGGAAGTAAAGATGCTCTACAATCCTCAATTACAGAGTGCTTACAACTTTGTGCCGGGTATCATGGGATTAATACTGATGCTGATTTGCGCGATGGTTACCTCCATTTCGATTGTCCGGGAAAAAGAACAGGGCACCATGGAAATACTGCTCGTATCTCCCATCAAACCTGTATTTATCGTTCTTTCCAAGGCTGTGCCCTACCTGCTGATCGCATTCCTGGATGTCATCCTGATTTTACTGATATCCAACAATATCCTCCAGGTGCCGATTGCAGGAAATATATTTCTGATACTGTTTCTGAGTATATTGTTCATACTGGCCTCCCTGTCGCTGGGAATGTTGATTTCTTCGGTTACAAAGACACAACAGGCAGCCATGATGATGTCCGGAGCAGGATTGATGCTTCCTACCATGTTGCTCTCCGGCCTGATTTTTCCGGTAGAAAACATGCCGGTCTTGTTGCAGGTCATTTCCAATCTGATCCCGGCCAAATGGTTTATTATTGCAATCAAGGATGTGATGATCAAAGGACTGGGATTTACAGCTATCTGGAGAGAGCTTTCAATCCTGCTCGGAATGACTGCCTTTTTACTGATTGTAAGTATCAAACGATTTAAGAACAGGTTATGAGACAACTAAAATACCTCCTTCAAAAAGAATTTTTACAAATCAGAAGGGATAAAATCATTTTGAAAATGATTCTAGGCTTACCGGTCATTCAATTACTGATTTTACCGTGGGCGGCCACATTCGAACAACGAAACATCTCGCTCGGAGTAATCGACAACGACCGGGGAAGTTACTCCCGGCAATTGATTGACAAAGTAATTTCTTCCGGTTTTTTCCGGTTGACGGATTATTCCGATTCATACGATCAGGCCCTTAAAGCTATTGAAAGCGACAAAGCCGATTTAATCCTGGAAATCCCCGCTCACTTTGAAGACCATTTCGTCCGTCACCAACAAACAGACGTGATGCTTTCCGTCAATGCCGTCAACGGTCAAAAAGCCGGGCTCGGAGCCGCTTATATAGGACAAATCATTGCAGAATTCAACCAAAATATTATTCTGGAACAGGGAGTTCCTCTCAATCAAATAAATCTCATTCGGACGACCCCATACTTCAAATACAACAAGGAAATGAATTACCGGAATTTCATGGTGCCGGGAATCTTAGTGATGCTGCTGACACTGATCGGAGGAGTATTATCGGCCATGAATATCGTGAAAGAAAAAGAACTCGGGACGATCGAACAAATCAATGTCACCCCGGTTCCAAAATTTATCTTTATTCTGGCTAAATTAATCCCATTCATTATCATCGGATTGGTTTTACTTACCACCGGACTATCTATCGCCTGGCTGGTTTACGAGCTTTTCCCCGCAGGAAATGTTTTGTTGATTTACCTGTTTGCCTTTTTTTATCTGATCGCTTTCACAGGAGCCGGCCTGGTCATATCGACCTATTCCAATACCCAGCAACAAGCGATGTTTGTAGCTATTTTCTTTATGATTATCTTTTTTTTACTCAGCGGATTATTTACTCCTGTCAGCAGTATGCCTCAGTGGGCGCAAACAATCACTTTATTTAACCCTTTACGCTATTTCGTAGAAGTCATCCGGCTGATTTTCATGAAAGGCAGCCAATTAACGGATATTTTGCCTCAACTGGGAGCTATTATCGGATTCGGGATCTTTTTCAATACCTGGGCGATAGTGAATTACAAAAAGACCGGATGAAAGGTGCAGCGAACCTTTCACCCGGTCGTTTTACCGGTCGTTTATTGCTTCGACGTAAACATAATCTCGGCGATACTCGCGTTCACTCCATTATTGCTGCCTGTTACGGCGGCGCGGATATACCTGCCCTTTACGTTATCCGGCAACAATAGAATCATTGCATTGGGAGTAACGGCATTCGGAAAATCCAGAACTCCCAATTCTTTCCAGTCCACCTTATCGTTGCTTATACTAAATACCACCGTTTTGGTATCCTTGTTATTAGTCCTTCTTGCCAATTCTATAGAGATTATATCCTGCGACGCCTGCATATCTAATGTAATCAGATGAGGCAGCGGGGGGTTGATGACTCCATCAATTCCGTTTTTCCAGGCCGAATGCCAAAAAGTAGCAAGATCTCCATCAAGCAAAGCCGTGACATAGCCGTTTACAGCTCCTTCGCCTCCCCGTTCTTCGGTAGTCGCCTCCACCGTCCATCCGGTACGGGATACATCCGTATAATTCTTATGATACGTCTGATCCCAGTCAGTCTTCGAAATGATATAATACGCAGGAAAAGCAATGGTTTTAGGAAGTGATGCGATATTGTCTATTGCATCTTTTTCCGGCTTGAACAAGGAAGTCATCGTAAATTCCGACCCGGGAACGAAATCTTCTATCAGAGTAGAAGTCGCGTCACCTGCTACAAAAATCTCCTTCTTAGCCCCACCTTTATCGGTATAGGACAAATTGACTCCGACACAACTTTCTTCCTGTAACCAATTGATCGTAGCGCCTACCGGAGTAGCTTGGATCGATATAATGCCTTTCTGGGCTAAACGACCCTGATACGAAGAGCCGTAAGATTCTCCGGAAACGGTCTGAGCCAATGACTCTTTGCCCGAATCGCTTTTTACTACGATTTTAAAAATATACTTGCCTTCCGCAATGTCTATTATCTTCGACATGACACTACCCGGACGATCTACAGCTACTTCTACGGGTTGCAGGCAACCATTCCAGGTAATCACACATTTACTGATCTTCGGATCGACATTCAGTTTCCACTTCAATTCCACACGATTAAACCCGCCGTTGGCCTGCAGGCTGTCGGCCTTGCCAACATAGGTTTCTTCCCCCATTTTGAGATACTTTTCGTGCGTTTCGTACAAGTCGCCGCAAGCAACCGTTACAAAAGCCACCATACAAAAAGTAACATATTTGAATATTGTTCTCATAGTCCAAACTATTTAATTATTAATTAATTATCTGTCCCCAGAAAGTCATTTCACCAATCTGGGCAATCGTTCCTCCCGACCAGTTTTCGAGAAAGAGGATGCGTACATAACGGAACGGGGGAATCTCAATCGGAACTTCATGCTCGTCGCCACCCAGGATATATTCCTTATCTTCGTTGGTAACTACTCCGCTATCGCCCGACGGCTTGCGACACCAGACATCCAGCACTTTCGTCCATCCATTGAACGTAGGATACCAGATATTCTTGTCGGGATCCAATTTACCACTGATATTCGTATCGTACATATCCGGCGTAAGCTCATTACAACCGTAAATAACATAATGCTTCAGATTGTTATGGCTATAAATAAATGCATCGGATTCCGTACGTTGCCACATCTTGAACCGGCTTATTCTGGCGGTTTGCCCCATGTCGAAGGTAATTGTCCGGTCCATTTCCGGAGAGGAAGCGCCTCCATTACCGTGGTAACAACTGTTGCTGACATGGACTTTATTATCCCAGATATTACTGATTACGAGGGTACCATGCGATGGGGAATCGCCGGGCAAAGCCGTCACCATTCTGAACCTGGATTTTTCCAATTGCGTTTCCTCCAACGGCAAGTTATTCGTTTCCAGAAAGTCCGAATAATTATCCCACCGGTCGCGAATCCGGAATCTGAATGTTACAGGTTCCGGATCATATCCACGGATTGTAGCCAGACCAACTTGGGCATTCGAGTAAAAATTTTCTACGGATACCCACTCGTCAACATCTTTCCTGAACGCTTCAACAATGATATTACTTTCCATGGTGTTCTCCCAGGATAATTTAACGCCGCCAAAACTGTCGACAACCTTCAACGATTGGAATACCAGTTTCACAGGAGGAGTTAAAGGACTAACCGTCACCGATACCGGTTCGGATTCATTCTTGCTTTTATCCACGCTTTTCAGGGCAACCTGAAATTCGCCTTCCGAACCGAAACCTTCTACCTTCAGTTTATTCACATAAGGGGAGGACTTTGTAGTACGCTCCTGCCCATTGATCATATACGAGGCCACCACGCACAGCAGATCGTCGTCTTTCGGAGCAGAAAAACTGATTATAGCTCCGCCGCCTATATTTTCGACCGAAATACCGGTCGGAGGAGCCGGAGCGGCACTGTCCGTCGGGTCGAGTCCGAGTTTTTCTTCCTGACCGCACCCCGTCAAACAAAGCATACCAAACAAAGCAAAGACCAAACTTGCTTCCACAATTGATTTATGATTTATTTTTCTCATCTTTTCAAACTATTAAAAATATGAATATTTTTTACCATCCCGGATTTTGTACCAAGTTCGGGTTTTTCTGGATCGCTTCAATCTTTAAAGGCCACAAAAAGTCCTTGTATGTGAACTTAGGACGCTCAAAGACAATCGTTACCCGGTAGAATGTTACCGCATCTTCACCTCTTATATTCCAGCCTTTAATTTCACTCGGCAGTTCAATTTTCCACCGGCGCATATCCCAGAAACGTTTTCCTTCGCAAGCCAGTTCGTTCAAACGTTCCATTCGAATGATTTCACGCAAACCTTCACGGGTAGCCGGCTTATTCGGATATTTGGAATATAAACGCCAGGCTTCCGTTACCTTCGGGATTCCGGCGCGACCGCGTACTACGTCGATAGCGTCGTATACCCCTTGATCGGGAGAACTCAGCGTTTCGTTCAACGCTTCGGCATACATCAGGTACAAATCGGCCAGCCGGATAATCGGAAATGCATAAGCGTGAGGAACCGTACTGCTACTTGTTATATCTGTCTTGTAACTGCAAACTTTTTTATTTGTATAGCCGGTAATCGAATAATCTTCCGAAGTGATTACACCGGAAACCTCCAACCTGCGAAAACGGTATTTTCCCAAAGTTGCCTGCGCATCGTTCGCCAGACCGGAGCGGTATCTCGTACCACGGTCAAAAGCCAGGTTTGCATAAAAACGCGGTTCACGGTTGAGATGGAGATTTGCCGTTTGCTGTCCTACTTCCAGATAATAAGGATTATTTCCCTCATTCGGAATTGTTGTGATTTCATAACGATTGGGGTAATTTGCAGACCAAAACGCTCCGTTGTCTTCGGAGATAGGCACGCCGTTTGACGAATAAAATTGTTCGGCGACCGTTAAAGTAGGAGCCAACAACCCACGCGCATAAATGGAAGTCGATGTGGTAGTCCGGGTCATCGCTACCTGTTGAAGAGTAGACACGCTACGGGTGCTTCCCCAAATGATTTCCTTATTCCATCTTTCGGTAACAGCTTCGCCTATATCCAGTACTTTGCGCGTCGCATCGGAAATGATCAACGGCTCGCGGAAATAATACATCGTATGACCAGCTTCTGTTGCCGTATTTATAGCGTCTAATGCAGCATCTGCAGCCAGTTTCCATTTATTTTCATCATAATTTGCAGGGAAAAGAGCCACACCCTTGTTGTCTTTCACATCCGAATAGTCCGAATTACCGTTGAACAACGGACTTGCAGCCAGCAGTAAAAGCTGGGCTTTCACCGCTTTGGCTATCGGTTGCGTGATTCGTCCCATTTCCTCGCTTTCATTCGCAATGTACAACGGGAGGTATTCCAGCGACTCGTCCAGCAGATTGGAAATATACGCCACCACATCGTCTACCGGATCGCGATAACGCCGGACATCTTCGGTTTCGCCGTCGACGGAAATCTCGGTATCCATAATCGGAATAGGCCCGTAAAGCTGGAACAGATAGAAATGATAATACGCTTTCAGGAATTTAACTTCGGATATCCATCTGTTGCGTTCATAATCATTTAAATCTTTAGGCTTATGAATGTTGCTTAAAAATATATTACAATCCCGAATTGCAACCCACAAATTAACAGACGCATTCTGTCCATCCCAGAAATTCTGGTAAGGAGCGTTGCTGTTTTGGGAGCCGCGACCGATCTCCCATGAACGGAGGGTGCCTATCCGGCTGTCGATGAAACCGGTGCCCTTGGGTATTACCCAATGTTCGTCGCCGGCCAGAAAACCTACAGCATCCCCAGGGGCGCAGAAATGCGGCAAATAACTGTAACAGGTAGTCAGGAACCTGAAGGAATTGATCCTGTTGCTAAAAGCGTTATCGAGGGAAGGGGTCCCTTCCGGCACAATATCCAGATAATCGCTGCAGGATGTATTTGACAGTATCACAGCAATTATAAACGATATACATAAGAATATTTTTTTCATAATCAAACTATTTTTAGAATGAAAGTTCTAGACCTATATTTAATACCCGTTGAACAGGATAATTCAAACCTTTATCTCCCATTTCGGTATCCCAAAATTTGAAACGGGTAAGGGTAAACAGATTCGTAGCGTTCATATAGACGCGCAAATTCTGCATTTTGAACTTCCGGAGCATCTCCTGAGGCAATTTATAACCGATTTCCGCCGATTTCATACGCAGGAATGTTCCGTCGCGCAACCACCAGGTACTGACCTGGTTATTGTTACCGACGGCAGTAGCAGACAAACGCGGCCAAATGGCGTATATGTCCTGGTTTTCTTCGCTCCAATGGCTGTCGGCTATAAACTGAAACAAAGCGTTATTTCCCTTTTTGCCTCCAAAATCATCCGCGCTGGGTTGGACAAAGGGTGCTATAAGCGACGGATCTATGAAGAAAGAAGAACGTCCCGACCCCTGGAAGAAGCAATTGAAATCAAAATTTTTATACCCTAACGACACTCCAAAGCCATAAATAATCTCCGGAGTTGTCGGATACCCGATGGAAACCCGGTCTCTGCTGTCTATAATTCCATCCTTGTTGATATCTTTGTACTTGATATCCCCCGCTTTGTATTCGCCGAATTGCTGTGCAGGCGAATTATTTACATCTTCTTCATCCACAAACAAACGTTCGGCCACATATCCGTACCTCTGTGTAATTTTGGAACCGATACGGCTTAGCCAGGGCGTACCGGAATAATCGGGCTCTTCGTATTTGGTATATTCGCTGGTTGCATAAGTAAAATTACCACGGAGCGTTATCCACCAATCCTTGTTTATAAAATGAGAGTAATCGGCAGACAGATCGACTCCACGGCCTTTGGCTTCACCAATATTTGCCCTTGGAGTAGCCTGGAGTCCCATGATCGTAGGAATATCAGCACGTTCCTGCAAGATATTGGTACGCCTTTCCGTAAAATATTCGGCCTGAATCTCAAGATCCTTGAACATTTTCATTTCGACTCCCAGATTCAACTTGTGGGATATTTCCCAACCGATTTTGTTGTTGGCATACCGGGAAATTGAAATTCCATTATATCCAAAATTGAGATCGGTACCAAAGGTATACTGGCGATTGGAATTATTCATATTTACCTCCGACAAATAAAAAAAGCGTTCATCCGCAATATTGTCGTTTCCTACCAATCCGTAAGAACCTTTCAATTTCAGGCTGTTGATTATCCCGGAAATTGGTTTGTCTTCCCAAAAACCTTCTTTGGAAACGATCCATCCGAAGCCTCCGGACGGGAAGAATCCCCAGCGATTGTTCTTGTCGAAACGTTCCGAACCGTTATAACCAAAGTTGAACTCCGTATAATAACGGTCGAATAGACCATAAGTGAACCGGCCGGCTAAACCCAAGTTGCGCGACGGCAGCGATTTCTGTAACGTTCCTTCATTTGCGCTTTTAGCTTCCCGGGCAGTCCACACCAACATACCGCTGATACTGTGCTTTTCATCAAAAGTCCGATCATAGGA